>CAZRQO010000001.1:0-26474 GCA_964602425.1 Candidatus Woesearchaeota archaeon
GCTACTATCACTGTTATTAATCATCCAAGTGTATTAGCTAAAGGCTATACCCCTGTATTCCATGTTCATACTGCCCAAGTTCCATGTCAGTTTATTGAACTTATTGAGCAGATTGACCCTCGGTCTGGACAAGTTATAAAACAGAATCCAGATTTCTTAAAGAACGGAGACACTGCAAAGGTTAGAATTAAACCAGTTGGAAATTTAGCTTTAGAAACAAGTGCTGAAAATCCTTTTATGAGCAGATTTGCTGTTAGAGATGCTGGTTCAACTGTTGCAGCGGGTATGTGTACTGAGATTACAAAAAAGAAGTAATTTCATTTTCTCTTACCTTGTTTAATTAAAACATATTTCAAAAAAATGACTAAAACATGTGAATTAGAAAATTCCGTATGGGAAGAGCATTATTGTGAATTCCTAGATGATTGTATAAAGAATGGAGATCATAAAGCAGGAAGTATGGCATTAGAACAAGATAGAGATAATTTAACTAAAGACACATATAAATTATATAGAGAAAAATTTGATTCATTAGGGGCTTATTCTAGAAAACTTTAAATACTCAAAGAGATTTTATTTTTTGTTAGAAAGATATTATATATTATTATAATCACATCACATTTCATGCTCATTTTAGATTAAAAGAGCTTTTAGTAGTGAATAAAAGAGTAATAAGTATTTTTCTAATTTAATTAAATTTAAGGAGAAAAAAGTCAGTAAACAAAAAAGACTCAGAATATCACTATGTGATTCTGGTCAATGTTTATTTTGACTCAAAATAACCATGGCAAAAGTAAGTCCAGTATCAATAAAATATATGATACATGCAAGTTTTGTAGCTGAGGGAGCATTAGAAAAACCCGACGTAATCGGAGCTATATTTGGACAGACAGAAGGATTACTTGGAGCAGATCTAGAGATGAGAGAGCTTCAAAAAGAAGGAAAAATAGGGAGAATTGAAGTAGAATTAGAAAGAAGAGGTAAGCAAACCATTGGAAAAATCAAGGTTCCTACTGCTTTAGATCAGTCTGAGACCACACTTCTTGCTGCTGCTATTGAAACAATTGAGAGAATTGGACCTAGTGATGCTCAGATAGAAGTTGATAAAATAGAAGATGTTAGAGGAAGTAAAAGAGATTACATCATTGAAAGAGCAAAGAAATTAATGAGTCAGATACAGGGTTCAACAGATTCAAGAGAAATTTCTAAGGAAATTAAAGAATCTGCAAGAATGGGAGAAGTTACTTCATATGGTGGAGAGCATCTTTCTAGTGGAGATTTATCTGGAGAAGAGATTATTGTTGTTGAAGGCAGAGCAGATGTTCTTAACTTAATGAGAAATGGTGTTAGGAATGTAATAGCTATGAATGGTACAAAGCTTCCTGAATCAGTCAAAGAATTAAGTAAAAACAAGAAAATTACTTTATTTGTTGATGGAGATAGAGGAGGAAAGTTAATTATTCAGAATGTCACAGATAATGCAGAGATTGATTATATTGCAATAGCACCAGATGGGAAAGAAGTAGAAGAGCTTACAGGAAAAGAGATTTTAATGAATCTTAGAAAAAAGATAAAAGCTGAGGATTACCTTGGAAAAAAGAAAAGTTATAGAAGAGAAGAAAAGACCTCTAAACCTGAAAAAGCAGAAGTAAAAATAGATAAAGAGAAGCTTAAAGAAATCTCGAGTAAAAATAAAGGAAGTGGAAAGGCAATTTTACTTGATGAATCTTTAGAAGAAATCAAAAGTGTTCCTGTAAAGAGTCTTGTTGGAAGTTTAAGAAGAGCAAGAAAGAATCCTCTAGTTATTGTAATAGATGGAATTGCAACAAATTCTGTAATTAATGCTGCAGAAGAAGCAAGTGTTCAGATGATTGTAGCAAAGAATTTTTCTACAACAGATACAAAAATTCAATTATTAAGTTTATAGTTTTAATTATGGGGCCTTTTGGCCTCTTTTTTATTTTTTATAGAAAGTTTTAAAAAAGAATTAATTTCTTTGAATAACATGGAAATAGATTTTAAAGAATTAAAAACAGAATTAAAATTAATAGGGTTAGAAGAGATAAGTAGGGTTCCTTATCGTGATAGAGTATATTGGGTGGATCCTATGGCATTTCCTGATGGAAAACCTTCACAATGGTTTGAATCAACAGCATATAGTGGTGCAGATGTATATGTTTGGGGGGGATTAAGACAGGAATTTAAAAAACCACTTATTCTTCATGAGATAATTGAAGCTGATTTAGTATTACATCAAGAGATTGAGAGAAGAGATGCGCATACAGAAGCAGAAAAATTTGATGGAAAATATGCAAAATCTTTATTAAGTAAAGAAGAATTTTCAGATTACGAGAAAACAAGGGAAAGATTTGAAAAGGCATTTGGTAAAAAATGAGATATGAAAATATTAGAAAAAATTTTGCAGAAAATCTTAAAAGAATTAGAAAAGAAAGAGGGTATTCTGGAAGGGGCTTATCAAAAGAAATAGGGGCAGTTAAACATACTGTATGTTTATATGAAAAGGGAGGGGCACTCCCAAAAATTCCTACTTTATTAAAACTTTGTGAAACTCTTGTTGTAACCCCAAATGATTTATTAGGGATTTGTCATCCAGTAGATTTGATAGGTGGAGGAATGAGAAATTTAAGAGATGAATTAGAAGATTAATATTCTTCAAAAAGCTTTATATATATTCTAATATAACTTATTATATGAGGGATGGTATTAGATTAAAAAAGAGTAATAATTGGAAAGCTTATCTTATTATAGGAATTATTATATTATTAATAGCTGCTATATATTTTACATTCTTTTTTTATTATTCATGTGATGATTTAGCATGTTTTCAAGCTCATCAAAAAGATTGTGTAAAAACCAAATTTGTTAATGATGGAGAAGATACAACTTGGAAATATACTATACAAGGAAAAGAAGGAGATAAATGTGAAATAAATGTAGAAGTCCTTGTAATAAAGAAAGGCAGCGCAGATAAACAAAAACTAGAAGAAAAAAGCATGGATTGTTACTTGCCTTTAGGAATCATTACTCCTCCTGAGTCTGATCTTTCTAAATGTAATGGGGAATTAAAAGAAGAAATGCAGAATTTAATAATTCAAAAACTTCATGCCTATATAATTGAGAATGTAGAAAAAATTGATGAAGAATTAGAGCAAATTTTTTAGAATGGTTATTAAATTTGGGCCTGCTGGAATAGGAGGTATAAAAGATGCTCCTAAAATATTAGAGATGTATAAGAAATTAGGCTTAAAGGCTGCAGAGATTCCTTTTACTTATCAGATTTGGATTAAGAAAAAAGAGGATGCTATTACAATAAGAAAAGAGGCTGAAAAAAATAATGTAAAATTAAGTATTCACGCACCTTATTGGATTAATCTTAATTCTAAAGAAAAAGAAAAAATTCAAAAAAGTAAAGAAAGGATTCTAAAATGTTGTGAAGTTGCTAATTGGCTTAAAATCAAAAAAGTTATATTTCATTGTGGTTATTATGGTAAGATGGAAAAAATAGAGACTTTTCAAAATATTAAAAGAGGGATTTTAGAGATGCAAGAAGTAATTAATAAAAATAAGTGGAAAGTTAAATTATGCCCAGAAATTATAGGTAAGAAAAATGTATTTGGAAGTATTAAAGAGATATCACAACTTGTCAGGGAAACAAAGTGCAGCTTTTGTATTGATTTTGCACATGTATTAGCTAGATATAATAGTTATGAAATAAATCAAATAAAAAAGTATTTCCCACAGAAAATATGGCACTGTCATTTTTCTGGTATAGAATATGGAGAAAAAGGAGAAAAACATCATAAAAGAACCCCTGAAAAAGAAATAAAGAAATTAATTTCTATTTTACCAAGGAATAAAAATATTACAATAATTAATGAAAGTCCAAATCCTATTGAAGATTCTGTTTTATCACTTAGACTACTCCATAAATCTTAATTTTAACTTCTTGTTACTGACATTTAGTTAAAAAAAGACCACTTTGTAATTACTTTAAAGTGTTGTCACCATAAAGTTTATAAAGAATCTGAAATACACTATAAAGCAGAAAAATAAGCATTTTCTGCGTAATTAAAATGCATGCAAAAAACAAACAGAAAATGAACGCAAAGAAACTTATGGTTTCTTTTATTGCAATCGCAACAGTTATGTTTTTAGTAGCTACAATAAGTGCGGCTACTGATTTAACTGATAACCTTGAAGTTAAGGTTAATGATGATTGGGCTGATTTTGATGATTTAAGTGTTATTGCTGGTGAGACTCTCACTATTAAGGTGGCATTTAATTCATTAGTTAGCGAATCTGATGTGACTGTTAAAGTTGAGATTGAAGGTAACAAGGTTGATTCTAGTGAAATTTCTGATCCATTTGATGTTGAAACTGGATTAAGATATAGTAAAACACTTAGAATTGAAGTTCCTTATGAACTTAAGGATGAAGTTAGTGATGATGCTTCTTTAATTGTTACTGTTAAGAAAGGTAGTTCTTACAAGACAGTTGAAGAATTCACACTAAGAGTCCAAAGACCTTCTTACAATGCAGACATTATGTCAATTGTAACTGCTAATACTGTTGAAGCTGGGGAATCTTTCCCAGTAGATATTGTGTTAAAAAACATTGGTTACAATGATTTAGATGATGTATATGTAAGTGCTAAACTTTCAGCTTTAAGTGGTGTTGAGAGAACTGTTTACTTTGGAGATCTTGTATCTCTTGAAGATGAGGATGACGATGATGAGGATACTACTGCAATAGGTAGAATTACTCTTCAAATGCCATTCGGTGCTGAGCCAGGAATCTATGTTTTAGATATTGAAGTATCAAACGGTGATTTCGAAGCTAGCAAGAGTAAACAAATTATTGTAGAAAACGACTTTCCTAATACTGTTGTTAAGGCTGGTAATGATTTAATAATCATTAACCCAACTGACAAGTTAAAGATTTACAAAGTTGTTTTCCCAGACAGTGAACAATTTGTTACTGTTGGAGCAGGTTCAAGTCAAACAGTTCAAGTTATGCCTAATTCAGAAGAATACGCAGTTAGTGTATTAGATATGAGTGGGGAACTTGTTAACTCTTTTACTTTCAACGCTGTAGAAGACACTTCAGTTACAAGTCCGATTGTGATTTTAACAATTATTTTAGCTATAGTATTTTTAGTACTATTAGTTGTTTTAATTGTTCTAATTGGAAAGAAGCCTGAAAAAGCTGAAGAATTTGGAGAAAGTTATTACTAATTTTCCTTTTTTATTTATTTTATTTATTTTATTTATTTTATTTCCTTGCCAGGGGTGTAGGTGAAAATGGTTAAAATTATTAAAACGGATCAAGATTCGACTTCATTATATTTAGAAGAATTAGATATAAAAAAAAGAGAAAATGCTAAAGTTTATGAATTAGGGGAACTAAGAAAACAGTTAGATTGCGGAGTTTATGTTGTTGAAAAAGAACAAATAAGTGGAGTTATGCCTAAAGGATTGAATTATGCACATATAGAAGCACCAACCAATCCACATCTTATTAAGGGATTAGATATTTTTGAACATACTTTCTGTTTGTATAAAGGAATAGATCAAGAGGAAAGAGAACAATATGAGTTCTGTGGCGAGAATATGAGCATCCTTTATTGCCATGGTAGAGATGGTAGAGAAAGAAATCCACCTATTAATGATTGGATGCTTAGGACAACTGCTGAACAAAGATTTAGAAATAAATCTGTTCTGAATATTGTTAGAGAAGTACTTGAGGAAGAAAATATTGATATAATTCTTACATGCAACCCGGGAGGTTACCCAAAAGATGTTTCTCAATATCCTTTTCTTCAAGATATTATTTATGGGAAAGACACATTAGAGACTTGGCTCTATACTCTCCGAGATTCTAATGGATTAAGGATGGTTTTAGATAATATGTATTCTGCTACTAATCCTAACAACCCTGATCTTAAAACAACTATACCTAGAAAATTTTTAAGAAGGAGAACTGATGCAGAATAATTAAATCTTCAAAGTAACTATCTTACTAATTCCATCATGCATACTTATTCCATAAAGATTAGTTGCATTGGTTATTACCTCATCATTGTGGGTTATTACAATGTATTGGCCTTTTTGCATATACTTCTTTAATAGATTAGCAAGTCTTTCTGAATTTCTTTTATCTAATGCTGCATCAATCTCATCTAGAATATAGAAGCAATAAGGTTTTAGCTCTTGTATTGCAAAGATTAAGGATAAAGCAACTAGGGTCTGTTCTCCACCTGAGAGAGAAGTAACATCAAAATACTTCCCATGTCCTGTTTTAACAATGATATTTATTCCACCTTCAAAGGGGTCTTTTCTATTTTCAAGCTCCAGTGATACCTGCCCCTTAGTGCTAAGCTGAGAGAAATTTCTAGAGAAGATATCATTTAGTTCTGTCAGAGTTCTGGTAAAAGTCTTTTTCTTTTTAATATCAATCTCATGAATAATTTTTAGGACTCCTTGTTTTTCTCCATCTAGAATCTCAACTTTTTGTTTAACAGAATCATACTCTCTTTTAATCTCATCATAGACTTCTAAAGACCTTAGATTAACTGAACCAATTTTAGAAAGAGTGTCTTGAGTTCTGTTTAATTTATGAAGCAGGGCCTCTCTACTTGCTTTTATTATCTCTATATCATGAAATTCTAGCATCTCTGTTTCAAAGTTCTCTATTTCTGCATTTACTCGAGCCTTGGAAATCTTAAGATTTCCTATATCCTGCTCTATATTATAAACAAGGTTTTGTTTTAGAGATACTTCAGAATCTCCTTGTCTTATTTTTTTCTGAAGGGAGTCTCTTTCAGCAACAAGTTTCTTGAATTTTCTATTTAATTCTTCATCCTGGTTCTTTTTCTTTTGAAGTAATTCTTCTTTTTGTTTTATCTGGTCTTTAACTATTGCAATCTCTTCTGATAAATCTTCTTCATTTCTTAATAACTGCTTTAAAGCTATTTTTGATCTTTCTAATTCTCTTTGTTTAAAAGATACCTCAGAAGTAACTGTTTGTTTGGTTCTTAAAGAGATTTCTTGCACTTCTATCCTTGCCATCTCATATTTTTGCTCTATATTATAATTCTCATCAGTAGAGGATTCTAAATGTTTTCTTCTTTTTTCTAATTTAATTAATTCCTCTTTTAATATGGTGATTTTATCATTAAGAATCTTTATCTGGTCATTTTTATTATATATATTTGAAAGGAGGATTATGTCTGACTCTCTTTTAGATAATTCATCTGTAATAGAATCTATTTCATAGATTAGAGACATTCTTTTCTTTTGAATATCACTTAATTCTGATTTTGATTTTTGGATAGCTTTTTTAAAGGAATCAAGTTTGGGGTTAATCTCATGCTTAATTGAAGCTATATGCTGTTCTGTAATCTTACTTTTACATAGTGGGCAGATATCCATTTTTGAGATATTTTCCATAATCTTATTATGCCTTTTAATCTCATAATCCCTAGTGTAAATTATTTTGTTTAAATCTTCTTCTTTTTTATTTAATTCTAATAAAAGTTGTTTATTTTTTTGTAAAGAAGATTTTAAGTCTGCTATTTTCTTGGGGGTGGTATTTTTATCAAATAAATCTGGTGAAGAAGAATCTATTTGTTTAAGTAGGAAATCTGATTCAGCAGTATAAGATTGGAGGATTGATTTTTTATCCTGAATTCTTTCTTGTATATTTTTTAATTCTGTTTTAATCATATAGAATTTTTTTCTTTGCTCTTCTAATTTTTCTAACTCTTTCTTTTTCTGTTCAATATCTTTTTGATTTTTATCTATAGTTGGGGTTGTTTTTTGAAGCTCTTTGATTTCTAATTCCTGATTTCTTATATTTGTCTGTAATTCTTGTTTCTGATTATTAATATCAGATGTTTTTTTCTCAGAGTTCTCTGATTTAACATTTAATCCTGCTAAGTCTGCTCTAAGATTAGCTATTTCTTGGTTAAGTTTTTCTTGTTCTAATCCAGTTGATTTTTGGATAGTAGTATTAATTGTATCTATTCTTAATTCATAATCTCTAATAACTGCTTCTAGGTTTGTTATAATTTTCTTTACTCTGTCTATTTCTTTCTGCTTTTTTTCTATTTCTTGGTCTAGATTCTTTCTTTCTCCTTCTTTCTTAGTTAAATCATGATAAATTATACTTGCCTTGTATCTTTTTGCATCTTTTTCTAATTTTTTAAATTTCAGAGCTTGTTGCCTCTCTTTTTCTAGATTGTTTAAATAAGCAGTCCTCTCTCTTAGTATTGCCAAGACCTCTTTGAGTTTTTCTTCTGTTTTTGATAATTCTTTAAGAGACCTCTCTTTTCTCATTTCATAAATAGAGATTCCTGATACTTCTTCTATAATTTTTCTTCTGTCATCTGGACGCATTCTTACAAAATTCTGTATCTCTCCCTGCAGAATTATATTAAATCCATTAGGATCTATTCCTGCTTGAGCTAGTAAGGAAAGTATTTCTTGACGTGTTTTTGTCTCTCCATTTATTTTGTAAAGACTCTGGCCATTTTTTCTTACAATTCTTTTTATTATTACTTCTTTGGTATTCAAGGTAAAGGTTTTATCTGAATTATCAAATGTAATTTCTACACTAGCTTCTCTAGCAGGAGCTATAGCTTTGGTTCCTAAAAAAATAAGATTTCTGGATTTAGCTGCTCTCATAGATTTTATACTTAATCTTCCTAAAACAAAACATAGGGCATCAGAAATATTGCTCTTACCGCTTCCATTTGGTCCTAGAATAACATTAATCCCTGGTGTAAATGGCAGTTCTGTTTTTCTTACAAAACTTTTGAATCCATGCATCACTAACTTTTTAATATAAGCCATTGTACAGACACCTACGGTTTCTTTACACTAATCTTCCCTTTTAATTGCATGTATAAATATAGAAAAATAGGTTTTTAAGGATTAGGCTAGTTTTCGTTGTTCTAAATTTTCACAAGCTTTTTTCCAGGTTTTCCAACTCTGTCTAAATAAGCCATCTTTTTCAAGTTTTTTAGCATATTTATCTAAGAATTTGCATGTAGTAGGGTCAGTGCAGTATCCAGAACCAATTTCTTTTCCGTATTTAGATTTTAATTTGTCCATTTCTTTTTCTCTTACACTTTTAGCAATAATAGATGCTGCACCAACTGCGATATAGTTTTTATCTGCTTTGTGTTCACAGACAATTTCTAGATTAGATAGATTATGTATATGAGTTTTAAGATAGTCCTCCCATTTTCTGATTCCAACAGAAGGGCAGTCAATTATTACTTTAATTTTTTTAAATCCTTTATTGATTTTATTTATTACTTCTGCCATTTTTATTGCTTCAATTTTATTTAAATCAACTCCTGTGTGATTTCCATGGTCTATTTCTGAAGGAAAAGCCAGAGCCACTTCAAAGACCTCTGCTTTTTCTTTTATTTCCCCTGCAAGAAACTCTCTTCTTTTAGGAGTTAGTAATTTAGAATCCTTAACTCCAAGTTTTTTAAATGATTTAATAGTTTTTTCATCAACAAGAACCCCTGCCAAAATCATTGGACCGAGAACAGGACCTCTGCCTGCATCATCTATACCCAACGATAACATTGTATAATAAAAAGAAGGGGTTGGTTTTTAAAGTTAATTACTAAAATATGATAATCTATATAAATTCTGGATTTGATAATATATTATGTATAATATCGATTTTCTAAAACAAATTGAAGAATCTAGGAGATATATTTTTGGGAATAGAGGCCCTTCTGAATCACCTCCTTATTTTCCTTCTAAAGATATTGAAATTATCCAATGTAAAGAAGACACAAATGGTGAATGGGTTCCAAATCCTGTTTCTGAATCAAAATTAGAAGAAGAATCTCAATAATTAAGTGCTTTCTCAGGAGTCAATCCTTTTAATTTTCCAAATAATCCAACTTTTAAATCAGATTCTTTTAATGGAACAGAAACACCATTAAATTTTCCTTTTGAGCTTAGATGCAAAGAATAAGGACATCTTGCAAGTTTTCCTGATGGAGTAGCAGAAGTATCCAGGATAATTGCTCCTGGTCTTCTTTCATGGCCTGCTTTGACTTTTGTTTTTGTTTTTTCTGATATTTTTTGAGCCCATTTACTAGTCAAAGTAGATTTAGTAAAGGTAAAGTATTTTTTATAAGCAGAGTGTGGAAGTTTCTTATTTAGTAATAAATAAACATGTATGCTTCTTCCTGTCCATAATAAGTAGATTCTAAAAGAGGCTAATTTTTTGAGTTCTTTATCTGCATGAATTTCTTTTAGAAGTTGTTTAACAACTTCGATATATTTAGATTCTTGGATGTTTTTTCCTGCATCAATATCAATAAATACTCTGTCAAATGATTTTCCAGGACCCTCATAATTACAAGCATAGTGCAACTCAACAAATTTTCTTGGAACAAAATATCTCCATATTAATTTTTCTTTTTCAGAGAGCTCTTTTTCTACTTGATGGAGTTTTTTTCCAACTCTTTTTTTAAGAAGCGACCGAGTAACTTTAATGTCTGAAAGTCTCAAAGGAGGATTATCACTTCCTCTATGAAGAATAAAAGGAGGGGTAGATTCTGGAATAAATGTTTTAGTAGCTATTTCTCTATCTCCAACAAAACCCTTGATTTTAGAAAAAATCTTTGAATAATAAGCTAGACAATCAAGCTGGCCTGTTGAGTAAAATATTCCCTCTTTCATAATTAATAATAGAAAATAGAGATTAAATAATTAACTAAAAAAATAGCGAGGGCGGGATTTGAACCACGCGACCTCCGGGTTATGGGCCCGACGAGCACTCCAGGCTGCTCCACCTCGCTATAGGAAAATAGATAGAAAAACACTTATAAATCTAACTATTCTATGGAATTTATGCCTCAATCGCATAATGGTATTGCACGAGATTGCTAATCTCGGTCCTTCGGGACACGTAGGTTCGATTCCTGCTTGAGGCGTTTGTTTTAATATTTTTTTAAGAATTCTAGAATAATCCAGATTCAAGAGGAAGAAAGCAAAGGCTCCTAGTTTCTGTATTAATTACTATATTTAATTCACTCTCTTTTGTTTTAAGAAAATCAATTAATTCCTCAGAATCACTATCAAAAGTTATTTTTCTAGCTCCCTTATTCCTTAGGTGGCTTAAAGTACCTTCTATGATTTTTCTAGTTAAATCGCGATTTCCTTTAACTTCCTTATCTACTATACGTTTAAATATCCCTGCTTCTCCTTTTTCTATCTGATATGCAATATAACCATGAAGATATGATTCCTCATTAGATATATCCTCATGTATAATTAATACATCATAATTATCTTTTTCCATTGCAACAAGGTATTGTTTATTTGAAAGATTTCCATACTTTAGAGTTTTTTTATAAAAAGTAGAACCTTCATCTGGAGTTTTTCCTTCAATTATTAATTTCTCTCTCATATAATCGTAAAGAGGGTGGTCCTTAGATATACTAAAAAAATCTGTTAATTCTATTCCCATGCAAAAATTCTAAAATTGAGAGGTATAAAAGGTTTATTATTCTCTTTTATCTACTTGTCCTGTCTTTTTATACTGAATATACATTTTATTTAACATATCTATAACCTGTTGTCTTTGTTCTGAATTTCCAAGCCCTTTCCAATCAAGAACAGCAAAATCAACTTCTTCTTGTGTTTTTGTTATTGCTTGTTTTAGCATTTCTTGTGTCAAAGGCAGAGAGTATTCTGGAATTATATGAGATAGAGCAACATTAGAGCTAAGTTGAATCTTATTAAAATTAGGGCAATAATGCGGGCCCCCAATACCAATTGCAATCTCCCTATACGGGTTTTCTTTATACTTATCTATTGTTTCTTTAATTGTTTTTGCCATAACAAATGCAGCTCTTCTATCATTCCATTCAAAATCAGTAGATCCTATTTCTACAAAAACACATGGTTTATTAATTAAAGGTCCGTGATGAGTACACTCAAGTGTTACTTTGTAATCATTTAATTCATAATGATTAACATTTTTATGAAGTATTTCAAAGAATTGTTTCTGAAATTGAGCAGAAGTTGGGCATATCTTTTCTGGCTCTCCTCCAAGATCAGCATTTTTCCAATTGCCAGGAGAGTGAATTGAGAGGGTCTTTTCTTTTTTTTCTGACTCATGTCTTGATGCAAATATAATAAAATCATACTTGTTTATCTTCTCTAAATCTAGGTTTTCAGTATAGATTACCTCTTCATCAACTAAATAAAAATTATACTTACCATACTGGCTTAGAGCAGTGGTGATATTTATTCCTGCCTTATCTTTCTTGCTTGCAATGATTAAATAATTTTTATACATGTAAAGATATAAAAAACAGGTTTCTTAAATATTAGTATGCAGGAATTAATCAGATTATTTATAGGAATAGTGGTGTTATTACTTGGAATACCCCTTGGTAATTTTTTAGCTAGAATAACAAATGATGAGCAGGAAAAAGGCCAGTGGTGGTTTAGATTTATCATTCTTATTGGATTAATTGGGGGGTTTATTGGGTTAATTATTGGAAATGATATAATTTTATTCACTTTTTTCTTTATTGCAATTGTTACTAGTAGAAGTTTAAGAAAATGATTATAAGATTAGTTTATACAGAAGATGATATATCTGTTGAAGAAAGAAACAGAATCCTAGAAGAAGTAACAAGTGGAAAAGAACGTTATGTAAATTATGCTGCTTTAAAAGAGGATTGTGCTAAAAGGAGAGGGTATTCTAATTGGGGGGAATATCAAAAAGTTTTAATAAAAAGACAAAAAGAAAGAAAAAGGAAAAATGAGTCAGTAAAAGTCATTTTTGTTAAAGAAAGTGAAGGAGAAAAAAGAGCACGTGAAGAAAAATTAGAAAAAAGTATTTTTAGTGGGATGTTCTAATCAATAAGAATATAAACTCTTTTTTTAATAGATATTTTATGTTATACTTGATTGGATTAGGATTGAATGTTGATGGGATTTCAACCTATGGATTAGAAATTACTAAGAGATGTAAACGTGTTTATCTTGAAAACTATACAGTAGATTTTCCTTATAGTATTGGGGAACTCTCAGAAGTAATTGATAAAAAAATTATTTCTGCTGATAGGGATAAAGTAGAAGGATTATTAATAGTAGATGAAGCTGCAAAAATGGATATTGCACTTCTTATTTATGGGAGCCCTCTTACTGCTACAACACATATCACCTTATTACAAGAAGCAAAAAGACTTGGGATAAAGGTAAAAGTTATTCATAGTGCTTCAGTTCTAGATGCTGTTGCAGAGACAGGATTGCAATTATATAAATTTGGAAAAGTTGCTAGTATGCCTGCCTGGAAACCTAGTTTTACACCAGATAGTTTTATGGAAATTATAAAAGATAATCAAAGTATGAAAGCTCATTCACTTATTTTAATGGATATTGGATTGGATTTTCCTGAGGCTCTAAATCAATTAGAAAAATCTTCAGAAAATCACAATATTAAACTAAAGAAATTAGTTGTTTGTCAGACACTTGGAACCAAACATCAAAAGATTTTTTATAAAAATGTTGAGGATTTAAAGGCATTTACTAGTGTTAGAAAGCCGTATTGTATTATTATTCCAAGTAAATTGCACTTTATGGAAAAAGAAGTTCTTAGTAATTTTTCTTAAAAAAGGAAATTGCTCCTCCGATAAGTAAACCAATTATAGTTGATAAAAGTGCAAAGATTGCAAGGATTGGTTTGATTCCTCCTGCAAATAATCCAAAGTAAATTAAAATAGAGGCTAAACAAAATAATCCAATTAAAAAACCAATTGATAGAGTTAAAGGTTTTGTCTTCTTTTTAATCCAGGTTGTGATTACAACAACTGAAAGGACAGTTACACATGAAATAAATATGTAAGAGCTTATTACAAGATTCTGAATAAGAATTGCTACTATCGTTCCCAAAATAGCTAGACAAAAAATAACTTTTTTTATTCCTCTTACTGTTTTTCTCTTGTCCCAATTAAAAAAATCCTGAATAATTGAAGAAGCCCCTGTAAAAATGTAAGTATCAATTGAGCTCATTATTGCAGCAAATAACAAGAGAACTGCTAGGCCTAAAAATCCTGAAGGCACTAAATATGCAAAACCATGGATTAATGCAAGGTCAGGATCTATTGCTGGAAAGTTAAGTTTAACTACAAGAGCGACTAATGCCAAAAGAAGTGCAAAGATAAAATAAACAAAGGCGGAAAGTAAAATCCCGTTTCTTAATGTTTTTTTACTTTTTGAAGAATAAACTCTTTGCCATAAATCAGGCATTGCAAAAGGGGTTAGTAAACCAATAAGAAAAAATCCAATCATTGTTCCTATATCCGCCTTAAAAAAGTTCCATTCTGAAGGGGGAATTAATGTGCCTCCAAATAAACTTAATGCTAAGAAAATTAAAATAAAAAACATTGCTGCATATTGTAGAATGTCTGTTCTTACTACTGCCTTAAAGCCGCCCATTAAAAGATATACCAAAACAATAAAAACCATTATAATTGAGCAAATCCAAAATGGCCAGGAAGTAAAAAAGACAAATATTTTTGTGCCAGCAATTAAGTTCATAATTAAAAAACCAAACATAATAAAAATAGTAATTAGAGATGCAAAAATTGCAGGAGTTTTTCCATAATTATATTTAAAATAATCTGCAAGAGTATAGTATCTTTTCTGAGATTGTTCTTTTAATCTTAAGGCAAAAGGTAAAAAAACTAAAATTCCTAATGTCATTCCAATAAAAAACCACAAAGCAGAAATTCCCCAAATATAAACTAGTGCTACAAAAATCATTAATACAGAACCTGTTTTGCTTGCATTAATTGTGGCCATAGTTGACCATGACCCTAAATTTCTCTCTGCAATCAAATAATCTTCTTCTTTTTGTTTTCTAGAAGTAAAATATCCTATAAGAAGTAGGACTGCAAAGTACAAAAAGATTAAAAGTAAATCTATTGTTGATAACATTGCCATTTTATTTTCTCCTTAACTTCAGAAGTTCAAAAACCTTATATAAAACTTATAGCGACAATTGTCGTGTTTTACCTTATAATTCCTTATATATCTCTGGTAGGATTTTTGATTCTGCTTTTTTTAGGTGAGCTTGATAAGTTGAATAAGAAATCCCCATTATTTTTGATAATTCTTGCATTTTGATTTTTTTGGGATAATCATAATATCCCTTATTTATTGCAATTTCTAAAGCTCTTTTTTGTTTTTTTGTTAATTCTGGCATTAATTTAGTAGAAGAAATATTTGATATTTTTTCCTCTCTGAATTTAATTAATTCAGCTCCTAAATGTTTTTCGGCAAATTCAAAAACTTTTTCTAAAACTTTTCTATCAAAACTTGCTAATTCCCATATAATGTATCCATTTTTATTAATAATCATTGGACTTGGAGTTATTATCTTTGGGTTATAAACTGGCTCAGTAAAAAGTGGCTGTTTTGTAATTGCAACAGCAAAATCTCCACTCATTTCAAACTCCACTAATCTCGGATCTTTTTTAAGATCTTTAATCAAAGCTTTTTTATTTTTTTCCTCACCAAATATAAATCCAGTAGTAATTAGATATAACCAGTTTTTGTCTTTATAATAAGAAGGGGTATAACCAACCATAGAAACTTTATGTTTAACAGCATAGCCACCTAAAAATTGCTTTGAAGCGTCTAATTTTAGTTTCATTACCCACATAATAATACGATGATTATCGTGTTTAAAAAATTATTTAATAAGATTTAAAAGAGTTAAAACATAATTAAGAATATGGAAGTGGATGAAGAGAAAATTCTAGAATTCTGGAAGGATAAAAAGATATTTGAAAAACTTAGAAAGAAGAATAAAGGAAAAAAGAAATGGAAATTCATTGATGGACCTATAACAGCAAATAATCCTATGGGGGTACATCATGCTTGGGGAAGAACCTACAAAGATTTATTTCATAGATTTAAAGCCATGCAAGGTCATGAAATGAGGTATCAAAATGGATTTGATTGTCAAGGGTTGTGGGTTGAAAGAGAAGAAGAAAAAGAATTAGGATTAAAGAATAAGACAGATATTGAACAATTTGGTATTCTTAATTTTGTAAAAGCTTGTAAAAAAAGGGTTGAAAAATTCTCTAATATACAGAGGGACCAATCTATTCGTCTTGGCCAATGGATGGATTGGAATAACAGTTATTATACTATGTCTGATAATAATAATCTCCATAATTGGTATTTGTTAAAAACTTATTTTGAAAAAGGTTGGTTATACAAGGGGAAAGATGTAGTTCCTTGGTGTTGGAGATGTGGAACTGCTAGTTCAAAACATGATATTGCAACAGAAGGATATAAGGAAGTAAGTCATAAAGCACTTTTTATGCAATTTCCAGTTAAAAATAAGAAAAATGAATTTTTTTTGATTTTTACTACAACTCCTTGGACAGTCCCTGCAAATGTTGCAATCGCTGTTAATGAAAATCTTGATTATGTAAAAGTAAAAATAAAAGATAAGTATTATTGGTTAGTTGAATCTAGATTAGGAGAGCTTAAAGAAAAATATGAGATTAAAAAGAAAAAGAAAGGTAAGGAATTAAGAGGAATAGAATATGATATGCCCTACAAGAATTTCAAAGAACAAAAAAATTCTCCTCATAAGGTTGTTTTGTGGGATTTGGCTTCTGAAGAAGAAGGAACAGGAATTGTTCATATTGCTCCTGGATGTGGAGCAGAAGATTTTGATTTAGGAAAGAAAGAAAATCTTCCTGCTATTTCTCCTTTAAATGAAGCAGGAATATATAAAGAAAACTTTGGAAACTTAAGTAATAAAAAATATTCTGAAGTTAACTTAGAAGTTTTAAAAGATTTAGAGAAAAGGGGATTTGTTTATAAAATAGAATCCTACACACATAGATACCCTCATTGCTGGAGATGCGGGGAAGAACTTGTTTTTAGATTAGTTGATGAATGGTATGTTAAATGTAAAGAGATTAGAGATAAATTAATTAAAGAAAATAAAAAAGTAAAATGGTTTCCAGAATATGGGAAAATAAGACAAGAAGATTGGTTCAAGAACATGAGTGATTGGTTGATTTCTAGAAAAAGATATTGGGGCTTACCTCTTCCAATCTGGGAATGTGAATGTGGAAAAATAGAAGTTATTGGAAGTTTAAAAGAATTAAGAGAAAAGGCCATAGATAAGAAAAAAGTAGATAATCTTCCTGAAACACATAGACCTTGGATTGATGATATTAAAATTAAATGTAAAAAATGTGGAAAAGAAATTAAAAGAGTCAAGGATGTTGGTGATGCTTGGTTGGATGCAGGAATTGTTCCTTTTTCTACATTAGATTATTTAAATAATAGAAAATACTGGAAAGAATGGTTCCCTGCAGATTTAATTTCAGAGAATATGCCTGGACAATTTAGAGGGTGGTTTAATGCCTTAATGTGGGCGAGTGTAACTTTAACTGGAAAAGCTCCTTTTAAGTCTTTATTTGGTTATGAAAGTTTAAAAGATGAAAAAGGAGAAGAAATGCATAAAAGCAAAGGAAATACAATTTGGTTTGATGAAGCTGTTGAGAAATTTGGAGCAGATCCAATAAGACTACTTTATTGCTTGCAAGATCCTTCTCAAGAATTAAGATTTGGTTTTAATGTTTTAAAAGAACCAAAGAATAATTTGAACATCTTATTAAATATAAAAAAGCTAATTGAAAAAGAAAAAAATATAAAGGTATCAAAAATAGAGGACAAATGGATTTTTAGTAAATTAAATAATTTAATAAATAAAGTAACAATTGAATTAGAAAATTTACATCCTCATCTGGCAACAAGAGCTCTAAAAGATTTTTGGTTAAATAATTTCAGTAGAAATTATATAAAATTTATTAGAGAGAGGTTATCTGATAAAGATAAAGAAGCGATATATACTTTAAAAGAAGTTTATGTAAATTTAATTAAACTTTTAGCACCAATAATTCCATTTACAACAGAAGAAATATGGCAAGAACTAAAAGAAAATAAGATTGTAAAAGAAGAATCAATTCATCTGACAGAATTTCCAAAAGCAGATAAAAAAAGAATTGATAAAAAAATTGAATTAAAATTTAATATAGTTTTACAGATAATTGAAAAAGGATTAGCTACAAGAGATAAAGAAAAGATAGGACTAAAATGGCCTTTAGCAAAAGCAATTATTTATAGTAAAGAACATCAACCATTAATAGAATTAGAAAACATAATCAAAACCCAATTAAATGTCAAGGAAATAGAATTAAAAGTAAATCATAAAGCAAGTGAGATATCAGTAGAATTAGACACAAAAATGACTCCAGAGCTTGAAGCAGAAGGTTATGCTAGAAACATGATTAGGAATATTCAGGCCTTTAGAAAAAAGCTTGGATTACAACAAAAAGATACAGTTAAAACAACAATAATCTGCAGTGAAAAATTAAAAGATATGTTAGAAAAACATAAAGAACTCGTCGCTGATAAGACAAATTCAAAGGAATTAGAAATTACTACAAAAGCCAAAGAAACATTTAAAAACAAGACTAACTTTAAGGTAAAAGAGGAGAGAGGCGAGATAGGAATTATTGCCAAAAAATAACTACCGGGCGGTAATCCCTCGAGGTCACTCCTTTAGTATAACAATATATAACAATGTTTAAAAAGAGAGGTAAATAATAAGGAATATGATTGTAAAAGAAGAATTTTTAAGCAGGTTGAGGAAAATCTTTGACTTGAACTTATATGAAGTAAAGGTTTGGACTGCACTATTATCTAGAGGAACTTCAACTGCAGGGGAATTAAGTAATATTTCTGATGTTCCGAGATCAAGAACATATGATATTTTAGAGTCTTTAGAAAAGAAAGGGTTTATTATTATGAAACTTGGAAAACCAATTAAATTTGTAGCTCTTAAACCTGAAGAAGTTGTTGAGAGAGTTAAAAAGAATTTATTGAGATATGCTCAAGAGAAATCAAAAAGATTAGAAAAGTTAAAGGGGGATGAAGTTCTTGGAGAACTTTCAACACTATTTACTCAGGGAATTAAGTTTGTTGAACCTAATGATTTATCTGGAAGCTTGAAAGGAAGACAGAATCTTTACAATCATCTTGATATGATGATTAGAGATGCTGAAGAGAGTATAACTATTGTTACAACAGCAGAAGGATTAAATAGAAAACTTGAAGCTTTAATGCCAAGTCTTCAAAAAGTTAAAAAAAGAGGAATTAAAATAAGAATTGCTGCTCCTATTGATAAAAACAATATTAAAATTGCCAAAGACTTTAGTAAAGTTGGAGAGATTAAGAACCTTCAAAGAATGAAAGCGAGGTTTGTAATAATTGATTCAAAACAAATAATGTTCATGCTTCTTGATGATGAGAAGTTCCATCCAAACTATGATCTTGGTGTTTGGATTAATACAGATTTCTTTGCTCAGGCTTTAGAATCTCTTTTTGAATTAGCTTGGAAAGAGATGAAGCCAGTTAAGTAATTTCTATATGGTTTTTGAAGAATATAAATTATTAAAAAGTTTAAAGCTTATTGAAAAATATGGTAGAAAGATTAACAAGATATGAATTAGGAATAATCCAGCAAACCCATGATAGACAACACTATACTTGTGCAAGTTCTGAATATGTAGCTAAGCAATTAAAGAGAATAGATTTACCTCCAGAAGCTTCACGATTTGAAGTTGCTGAAAGAATTAGAGAAATTGAAAGGTTACAAGAGAGTTAAATAATTTATAAGAATAATTTTATTCTTTCACAAACATCAATAGAACTATACTTATGAGTGCTACTACTGACATATATGTGAACATGGTTTTGTAACTAATATCCCACAATAATCCTGCAGTAATTCCTCCCACAATACTTACAATTCCAATAACAAATTGATAAAATCCAAGAGCTGTTCCTTTCATATTGTCTGAAAGGTCTGCTACATAGGCTCTTGGGACTGTATTAACCACTGCCCAGACTAATCCGTAAAGGACAAAGAGTAAAATTAAAGATGTTATATCAAATAAGTATACAAATCCTAAAGTTACTAAAAAGAAAAGTATGTATCCTATCATTAGAATCTTTTTTCTTCCAACCTTATCAGAAAGGGTTCCAAAAGGAATAGAAAATAAAGCCCAGACAAAATTAAATAAAACACCTAAAGCAATTGCTGCAATAATACTTCCTGTTATTTCTCTAGCCCTTAGCAAGAGAAACATGTATAATCCAAAATTAACTAGGGTGAAAACAGCCATTACAAAAATAAAATATTTTAATTTTTTATTTAAAGAGGATATTCCCTTGAATAAACTTTTTCTTTGTTTCTTTGTTTTAGGTTCTTTTACAAAACCTAGAGGAATTAAAGAAAGAAAAGATATTGACCCTGCGATTATAATAATAGATTTAAATCCTAATCCAAATTTCCAGAATAAGAATAGTACAATTATTGCTCCAATAATTCCTCCTACTGTATCCAACATTTGGTGGGTTCCAAATCCTCTTCCCCTTTGTTTTGTTGATTGAGCGATTATAGCATCTCTTGGAGCATCTCTAAGTTTTCCAATTCTTTCCAGAGAAACAAATCCAATAATATACTGCCAAGAGGTTGATAGAGCGACTAAGAATCTAAAAACTACTGATGCAAAATATCCAAAAAATACAAAAGATTTTCTTTTTCCAATCTTATCTGAATACCATCCTCCAAAAAGTTTAAAGAGACTAGCAAGACCTTCACGTAATCCAGACAAAGCTCCAACAGCTAGACCTGCTCCACCAAGACTAATTACAAAAAAAGGCAGAATAAGGGCAATCATCTCACTTCCAGCATCATTAAAAAGACTGCTTAATCCTAAAAGCCAGATATTTTTTTCACCTTTTTTCATTTTTAATTTTGGGTACCTTTTCAAAAGGTACATTCACTAATCAAGTAATGAGGAAGAAGTTTTTTAACTTTTACTTTTACAAATCTGCCTAAAATATTTTTTCTAGAGTGAACTGCAAATAGTTTATAATTCTGTGATCTTCCAAGCCAGGTGTTTTCAAAACCTTTTTTATCAATCAATACCTTAAGTTCTTTTCCTAACCAAGATTTTTGATTTTCTTTGCATATCTGTAAATGCAGGTCCATTAATTTTATTGCTCTTTGCCTTATTTCTTCTGGAGAAATAGATTTTAATTTTGCTGCAGGAGTTCCTGGTCTTTTTCCAAAATTACTCCTATTTAGTATCTCTGGTTTAATTTGTTTTATAATATTTAGAGTTTCTTGGAAATCTTTTTCTGTTTCCCCTGGAAATCCAACAATAATATCAGTAGAAATAGTGATTTCTGGGATTTGTTTTTTAAATTCCTTTATTATTTTAAGAGCGTCTTCTTTTTTATAGAATCTGTTCATTGCCTTTAGTATTTTATTGCTTCCTGATTGAATAGGCATATGGAGAAATTTAAACATTTTAGGATGTTTATATAGCTCAATGAGTTCTGGAATAATTTTCTTGATATTATTTGGATTCATCATTCCTAATCTTATTAAAAAGTTCCCTTTTAATTCTAGAATCTCTTTTAGTAAATCTGGAAGAAGATATTTTCCTTCTTCATTTCCATAAGATGCATTGTCCTGGCTAGTTAACCATATTTCTTTACATCCAGACCCTATATCCGCCTTAATTGATTCTATTATTTTTTCTTTTGGATAAGAAAATAATTTTCCTTTAGCAAGTCTGACAATACAATAAGTACACTCTCCAAGACAACCCTCAGAAATTTGAGTTATTCCGATGTTTTTTTCAAAAGGTATTTTTGGGAGATTTGTTTTTACTTCATTTCTAGGTTTAAGATATTTTTCAGAATCATAACTCTCATGAATTATATCTTGGATGAGACTAAGAAGATTTTTGGCCTGGCTTGTATCTAGCAAAAATAGGTTCTCTTTCTGAAGTGTTTTTTTATTTAGTCTGGGCATACATCCTGCTAGAATAACTTTTTTTTCTTTTTTTAGAAAATCAAAGACCCTTCTTCTAATCTTTTCTTGAGTTGGTTGTTTTACAATACAAGAATTAATAATTATTAAGTCAGCAAATTCAGGTTTTAGAGTTATATTAAGCCCTGCTTGTTTTACTAATCCTTTCATAATTTCAGTAGAATTCTTATTAGCAGTACATCCATATGTTTCAAAATAAATTTCTAACATAAGATATTAACAAATACAGAATTTAAAAAGATAAAGAAAATAAAAAAATAAGAATTTTATTTAAGTTTGTTGATTATTGCTAGAATTGCTCCTAATAGTGTTGTGAAAACAACTATCCACCCAGCAACCTCATTTATTACTCCTATGTAGGGCACTATTAAAGTACCATTGACAAGAGCTACACCTACAGCTAGAGATACAATTACTCCAGTCAACCAAGCAATAAATGATACTAAACTACCTAACAGGTTTTTCTTTTTTGCCATGTTTACCTCCTTTTATGAATATTTAATTATATAACAACTTGTATTTAAATAAGTTTTGTATTTTGTAAAATAAAAAATAAAATAAAAAATAAAAAATAAAAATTATCTCTTCTTTTTCTTTTTAGCAGCTTTTCTCTTAACTTTCTTTTTAGCAGCTTTTCTCTTTACTTTCTTTTTCTTAGCCTTCTTCTTTTTTGCTGCTTTCATCTTTCCACCAGTTATTCCTGAAAGTGTTGTTCTAAATCCAATAGGTGCTTGTTTTGCAACTAAAGATCTAATATTCTCTCCAAGAACTCTGGCTCTAGATATAGCAGACCTAATTCCTTTATCTAATCTTTGAAGCTCTGCATTTGTCTTTTTTACAGAAGCTGCTAAAGATCTTTCAGAAATTTTTCCAAAAAAGAATCTCTTACTCTCTGCAGTGAACTCATCTAAAAGACCTTGTTTTTCTTCTTGTCTTGCTCTAATAAGTTCTCCAATAGTAGTAAGTTCTTTATGAAGCTTAGCGAAAAGCTCTTCATTCATCTTTTTAGCTTGAACCATTTTTAACCCTCCTTTTATTTTCTATAAAGTATTTTTAATTATATAAATTTTTACATTTCTTCTAATGCACTAATACCTAATAAATGCAATGAATTTCTTAGCACATGCCTAAATGACTCTACTAATGCCAATCTAAACATCGAGGAATCTGATTTTATTACTGGACAAGATTGATAAAATTCATTAAATTTTTGACAGATTTGATAACAGTAATTTGCAATTATAGATGGATTTAAATGAGTAAAAGAATCTATAACTATCTCAGAGAATTGAGAAAGTTTCTTAATAAGTTCAAATTCTTGTTCTTCTAAATCGGGAATATTAAATTTACTGGTTATCTCTTTTTTGTCTGCTTTTTTTAAAATAGAGCCTGCTCTTGCATAAGCATAGAGTATATACGGACCGGTATTTCCATCAAAAGAAGTAAATTTTTTCAAATTAAAGGCAACATCGTTTTTTTTATTTGTTTTAAGATCTCCGTAGAATATCGCTGCTATTGCAACTTTTAAAGCCCTTTCTTCTAATTCCTGCTTGTTTATTTTTGGAAATCTTTTTTTAATCTCCCTAGCTGTAAGGGTTTTTGTTTTTCTGAGTATATCCTCCATAAAAATAGTTTTCCCTTTTCTAGTTGCAAATTTCTTTCCGTCTTTATCAAGATATAACCCATGCTCTGAATGAGTACAATTTTGAGCCCATTTGTATCCCATTAATTCTAAAACTTTGAAAATCTGCTGAAAGTATAATTTTTGTTCTTGTCCTACTTGATAAACCATCTTTTCAAATTTGTATTTTTCATATCTTTGAATTGCAGCTGCTATATCTCTTGTAGCATATAGGGTTGTTCCATCTGTTTTTTGAATTAAACAAACTCCTAGTCCATACTCTTTAAGATCAACAATCATAGCCCCCTCACTTTTTTTAAGAAGTCCTTTTTGTTTTAATTCATCAATAACCCTTTTTGTATATTTTATGGTATCAGATTCTCCTTTGTATTCATCAAATTCTATGTCAAAAGTTTTGTAGATTTTTTCAAATTCCTTAAGACTAAGATTTCTAAATACTTTCCACAACATAAGTGATTTTTTATCTCTTTGTTCTAATTTCCTAAACGCCTCTCTAGAAGGTTCTTCGTTTTTCTTTGACTTATTGACTTTAACATAAATGTCTAAGAGATGCTTTATTGGGTTATTCATTAACTTGGTTTCAGATCCGTATTTCTCAAATCCATAAATTAATTTTCCAAATTGAGTCCCCCAATCCCCTATATAATTTATTCGGATAGGTTTGTACCCTATAAATTCTGAAATATTAGCCAGAGAATTTCCTATGATTGTAGACCTTAAATGGCCAATACCAAATGGTTTTGCTATGTTTGGAGAAGAAAACTCAACTACTATCTTTTTTTTATTTCCTAAATTAACTTTTCCAAAATTCTTTTTCTTTTGTATACTATCCCAAATTACTTGTCTAGCAAGACTTTTTCTAACTATAAAAAAATTAACATATCCACCGGTAACTTGCACATCATCTAAATCAGTTACAGGGGCATTTCCTATTTTTTCTCTAAGTTCAAGGGCAATCTCATGAGGAGACATTTTTAACTCTTCAGCCATGAAAAAGCATGGAAAAGAATAATCCCCCATGTCTAATCTTGGAGGAACTTCTATTACCTTTTCAATCTCTTCTTCTTTTAAGTCTACTCCTATCTGTTTAAGTGCTTTTTTTAGAATTCTTATCACCACTTGCCTCATATAATATAGAAATGAATATATATTATAAAGGTTACTCAAAGAAGTGGAGAGTAAGCTTTATAAGTAAAAACACACTTCAAAAATTATGCGAGGGTGCCGGAGTGGTCAGGCACTCACAGAATCGCTGATGCTCGACCTATATCCTGAGATAAAAAAGGTTCTCAGAATATAAACAGAGTTTGACCACAAAAATGCGAGGGTGCCGGAGTGGTCAGGCACTCACAGAATCGCTGATGCTCGACCTATATCCTGAGATAAAAAAGGTTCTCAGAATATAAACAGAGTTTGACCACAAAAATGCGAGGGTGCCGGAGTGGTCAAACGGGCTGGACTTAAGATCCAGTAGCTTAGTGCTTACGCAGGTTCGAATCCTGTCCCTTGCACTCTTAAATGAAAAATAAAAGAGAGAAGATTATTTTGATAATTTTAATATTATTACTTTTTATAATAAATTACTCTTTTATTGATTCTTTTTTAATAAGTATATTTAATCTAAGGGATTTAGTAATTATTGAGGGTGTAGTTGATGGAGATACAGTAAAAGTAAATAATACTTCTATAAGGTTATTAGGTATCAACACCCCAGAAAGAGGAGAAATTTATTATGAAGAGGCTAAAGAAGTTTTAAAGGAACTGGTTTTGAATAAGACAGTTTATTTAGAGTATGGAAAAGAGAGATATGATAAGTATAATAGGGTTTTAGCTTATGTTTTTCTTGAGAATGAAGATATAAATATTAAATTAATTGAAGAGGGTTTAGCAAATTATTATTTTCCTTCTGGAAAGGATAAATATTATTTAGAATTTAAAGAAGCCTGGGAGGAATGCATTAAGTCTAATAGAAAGTTATGTGAGAAATCTACTAAAGAGTGCTCAGAGTGTATTAAATTAAAAGAATTTGATTATAAAAATGAATTAATTATTCTAAAAAATACTTGTTCTTTTGATTGTGATTTAAATAATTGGAAAATTAAAGGTGAAGGAAGAAAAATTTTAGAATTAAACCTTGCCCTAGATTCAAATGAAGAGGAATTAATAGAATTTGATAGCATGTGGACAGAGACAGGAGATACTCTATTTTTAAGAGATGACGAATTTAAACTTGTTTTGTGGTATACTTATTAAAATATAATAATTCTTTTATAGTATATTCCCTATAGATAAATATGATATTTTTCAACAAATTTATACTATCTGGGGCCTTATTTATTGCATTAATAATTGCAATTCTTGCCTTAATAATAGCCCTATCTCTATCGAGAAAAGATAAATAGGTAAGCTTATAAATCAATGATTCTCTAGATTTTGGTAGACTAGGTTGGCGGGTTAGCCCTCCGCTGCTTGCAAATGGGCTTTATGGCAGACTACGAGTGGGGCGTGATAAGTGCGTTAAAAAGTCTTTATTTGGACGTTGACGCTTTGTCTGTTTTGACTTCGTAGATGCGAATCGGGTCAGACCTTGATCGGAGCAGCCCTAAACATTTATTGAAGTGCTTAGCAGGTAGCAGAACCGAGAAAGAATAGGGGAAACTTCCTGGTGTTTTCTGAGCTAACTGTCCTGTCTACGCTAAAATATACTTCTTATGATAATAATTATTATAAATGCAAAAAAAATAAAATTAATATGGATAAAGGCATTACTTATGAAGAAGAGGAACTTAAAAAAGAGGTTAATCAAATTTACCATAAATTA
>CAZRQO010000002.1:0-2589 GCA_964602425.1 Candidatus Woesearchaeota archaeon
TTATCCTTAAAGATAAGTCCTAAAGCTACTACAACAACTACAACAACAAAAATTCCTAAAAGAATTTTTATTAATTGACCTGTAGTTAGTTCTGTCATTTTATCTGCCTGTAAATAATCCTTTTATTTTATCAATTAAATTCACTCCCTGATTTTTCAAAAGAAGAGCAGCTATAGTTAATATTACTAAAACTGCCACAGCAATAATAATCCATGGAAGATACTCTGAAATAATCCCTCTATTTTTCATTTTATATTATGGTTTTTGGGACCTTTTTAGGTTTTGGGTCCTTTGGTTTGGGAACCTTTTTAAAAGGTTCATCCAATTAATAAATTTAACTATGCCACTAAATTTCCTAGAACAACTGTACTAATTGCAAATAAAACTATTGTAGCAAAAAGAGCAACAATAAAATAAAGTAAAATTCCTCTCTTAAGATTCTTTCCAGTCTTATTCATTTTTTCTAATTTATCTTCTCCAGAATCAATTGAAACCAGAGCCCCAGTTAGGATAAAAATAATCTCAATTAGATAAATACCGACGGCAATTTGCAAGAAATACGGAGGAATCATCTTCATTATATTAAATATTTCCAAGACATCTGCCATCCCCCCTAATGATGCAGCCCCTTCTCCTGCTAATTTTAAAATATCCAATTTACTTAAAATAGAAGTAATCATAGCAGATAATCCAACAACAATACCTAAAAGTAAAGGGGCCAAGAAAGTCATATTACTCTTCATTTCTGAAACCACTTCTGCAAGCAAGTCTTTTAATCTGTCTGTAATTTTCTGAATGTTCTTAACATACTGAGAGATGCTCATTAAACTAATTGCAGCAATATTTAATCCTTTTTTAACAGATTCAACAAGAATCCTCATACTAGTTGCAATCAAGTCAGAAGGATAAAAAGCAATAACTCCCCTTCTAGGGTCAAAAATAGCACTTTCTACACTCATCCCCATCTGCTGGATATTATAATTAACTCTCTTAAAAAAGTCCTCTGTTCTAAGTCCTTTTGAAGATTCTGCAACTTTAGCAAAAACAAGTTCAGGGGGCATTCCATTCCCTAATCTATTTCCAAGTTGAAATAAAGAATTATTAAACTCTTTTTCAAGCTCTCTTGTTTTCTCTCTCTCCACAATTAATTCTTTTGTTTTTTGTTTATAAGCTATAACGAAAAATAAAGCAATACCTAAAGGAAAAAACAACCCACAAAATAAAGCCCCCATTCCAAAAGGCCCAACAAAACCATTGTCAGGAACAGGTTTAAAATCAAAAATCATTGAATCACCAAAAAAACCTAATCCAATTTTATCAAAAGCATAATCAGTTTGTAATCCAAGTAATCCAGGTATAGGAGTATACTGAAATATCAAAGGCATAAGGCCAATTAGAATAATTGGAAGACAGATTACAAATGCTTTAAAATAAGGTTTTTTGCTCTTATACTTATGATAAAGAGGATTTCTCTCTAATAATTCAGTCTCTCCATACCCCCCTGGCCTTAATAATAAAATCTTATTTAACATAAAAAAAGCAATAAAAGGGATAAGAAGATTATACAAAATAAAGACATGTGTTGATGTAATTATTCCTCCAAGCATTGCAGAAGCTAGTGGAAGCAAAGCAATACCTAAAACAGGTAGAACAACTGCAAGCATGTATATTGTACTCAAAGGACTTGTAACACCATGAGTAAATTTCAGCATTTTATCATAAACACCGTCGAGAATCACTTGTAGAGATTTTTCCAGGGTCTGAATTCTTCTCGCATTATCTGGCTCAAACAAACTACTCTCAATCAAATGAAAACTCTCAATAAATTCAGAGGAGTAATCTCTCCAAGTTTCTAGATAATTATCAAGGCTCTCTTTAATAGTTGAAAATTTTCCTATTTGTAAATTATAAAATACTTTTTTAAAATCCAAAGCAAGAGGATACTGAAGATTTTCTGAAGCAAAAGCAATTGCTTTCTCAAGATTAGAAGTATGCCTCATATAAACAACTATATACAAAATAGCTGGAACCATTTGGCTAGAAGCCTTAAGCCTCCACTGATTTGCTAATCTCTGGGGATAAGAATTAAAAAACCAGAACAAAAACATAGCTAACAGCGTCGATAAAAGAAAAAATATAAAAGGAAATTCTGCAAAGCTACCCTTAATAAGAGGGATTGCAACAGAAATCATTAATCCAATGAAAAAAACAGCTAAAAAGGCCATAACACTTAGAGTCAAAGCCTGCCATGGCTCAATTTCCAGATGAGCAATTTCTAATTGTCTTTTAATTCTTGATTCATCTTTTTTAGAGACATTCAATTTTATTATACTTCCAAGAGTATTACACCATTTTTCATATCTTGAAAGATTAGGCGCCATTTCTTGTTTAAAAGTAATATAAGATTTACTATAACTACTACCTAAGTCCTTCGAAGAAACCTTTATTTGTTTTTCAATTATACTTCCATACTTTTTTAGAATATCTTTTGTATCAGCCATCTTTTTATTAGAACAAGTAGTGAAAATTAATTAATAAATCTTACTTAAAACTTTTTACTCTTTATTCTTTTATTTAACCATTTCTGCC
>CAZRQO010000002.1:2689-14158 GCA_964602425.1 Candidatus Woesearchaeota archaeon
TTAAAACTTTTTACTCTTTATTCTTTTATTTAACCATTTCTGCCATTCTGGAAATACTCTTTCTGATGACGGCAACCCAATTTCCTGAATAATATTACTAGAAATCTCATGAAAAGCATGATTAGAAAGAGCATTAAATGGGGCTTCTAAAATCTCATCATTACCGATACTCTCTGCCACATTTACAATCTCTTTTTTTATTTTAGCTCTCAATAAGATATTATCATAAACAGCATCCCAGTTTCCAGCCCACCCCTTAACATTTGACGCAATATCTTTAATCACTTCACTCTCTCCATTGATTAAATCATCTGTTGTTTCTAACTCATCTTTTTCAACATTATATCTCATTAAATCAACAAACCCTTTTTCAGCAAGAGGGTCTGTCTTCCAGTGTTTTCTTATTTCAGAAATTTGTAAGAGTCTTTTCCAAGAGTGTAATCCATCAGGGGATTTTATTGGATTACAAATGCTAATGATATCTGTAGCCTTAAAACTCGTCGCTGGAACCCCTAAATCATTTACAACTCTGTCAAAAACACCATAAGGACTTGCACCATGTATTGTACCTGCAACAACATTAGCTAAGGCACCTATTCTCATTGCCTCATATAAAGCTTTAGCTTCCACGCTTCTAACTTCCCCAATTATTAAACTTGAATCTCCAAGCCTTAAACTTGTTCTAATACCATCGTCAGCAGATACTTCTGCGCCTGTTTTCATCAATGCTGATCTTACTTTCATCCTTAAAATATCATAATTTAGTTTTCTTAATGATTCAAAAGGCAACTCTAAAGAATCCTCAATAACAATAATTCTATACTTTGGAATAATTTCCAGCATTAAACTTCCTAATAAAGAAGTTTTTCCTGATGATCTTGTTCCTGCAACTAAAAGTGTCCTACTTCCATCAATTAAAAAACTAAATAAACCAGCAGCAAAAGGATTAAGCATTTTAACTTTAATAAAAAGAGGCAAGGTCCATGGACTCTCCCTATGTCTTCTAATAGCATATGCTAATCCATCAGGAGACAGGGGCTGTTGAATAATTGCAATTCTGGCCCTAATATTTCCAATTCCTAATTGTGTATCTAAAATAGGATTAGCTTCATCTAAAGGTCTTCCTGAAATTAATCTAAATTTTGCAGCCCAAGAATTAACATCTTCTTGACTAGGAAGAATATTTGTAACACATTCTGCATAGTCCTGATGTTTTAAATAAATATTTGTCTGAGGTATTGGTGCATTTAAAACCACATCTTGAAGTTTTTTGTCTTGTAATAAAACTTCTAAAAGCCCAAAACCAATTGTATGTCTTACCAAAATTGTCGCTAATTTATTCAGACTGTTATAATCTAATTTCATTCCTTTACTATTTGCCAAATCTTGTAATAAATCCTTAGAGATATTTAAGAAAACCTGGCGAATTCTTTCTGTATCTGTAAATTCTTCTGCCTTAGGCTGGTGTTCAATTAAAACACCCCTAGCAAGGTTCAACAGCATATTATGGTCTTCGCTTAGAGAATTCTCAGGGGGAGATAAGTGGTAGATAAACTTAGGTTCATCTTTTTTTCTTAAAATAGTAACTAAAGATTCATCAAAAGTCCCTTCTCCAATTTTATACTGGTCAATAATTTCTGCATCATCAGGAAGATCAAGAACAAGTCGAGTAAAAGTAAAATTAGGAATAACATCTGGCTTAAAGACCCTATTATAAATTTCTCTCTCTCCTTTCCTATATCCATCAAAAAAAGAAGAAGCTTTTCTTATCAATTCTGTTTTCTCAAAAAGGCCTAGAATCTTTTCAATAAGAGAAATATAATTTTTTTGGTCTGTCTTATATCTATCTTCTACTTTTTCTAAAAAGATTCTAGCTTCAATTAAAATCCTTCTTAATTCCATATATGCTGCAATAGGATCTTGTTTCAAAAGAAATAAAAATGAAAACAGACTATTATATCTTGAAGAAAAAAACTCTTCACAATTTGTAATCAGCTTACTATGTAATAAAATCTTTTCTTGTTTAAGTAAAAAAACATATAGGTGAGCAATTTCTAATAAGGCAGTTGTTTCACCAAAGTCATAATTATAATTCTTTTGTTGAACAAAAACAATTCTGGAGATGTTTGGGTTTTCAATAAGAGCATTAATTGTCCTATCCATTACTTCTGCAGAATCAGCTAGACTAGGAACATAAGGAGCCCCTAGGTAATTAATATATAATACATCTTCCCCCCCTTCCCTATAAATCTCATAAGAATATAACGGAGTTCCTTCTTTAAATTGCATTTTGTGATTTATTGCAAAAATTTATTTTTAGCTTAAATTGCATTTTGTGATTTATTGCAAAAATTTATTTTTAGTTTAAATTGCATAAGAACTAAAAGATATAATGCTTTAATAATTTTTAGATAATAATCACAACAAATTTAAACTACCTTCACATGTTTTTTTTATGGCTAATGAACAAGGGGTGAATTATCCTGTCCAGGGTTTTGGAGAGATAAATAAGATAAAAGACTTAGAAGAGAAACAAAGAATTCTAAAAGAGAGAATTTTACTAATTGGTGAAAATTTAATTGAAATTAAAGAAAAAAATGATGAGAGATTTTTGGAAATAAAAAAAGACATAGAAGAGATCAAGCAAAAAATAGATAGAATGAGTTCATTTATCGAGACTGTGTCTGGAGAATTTACAAAATTTGCTAGAAAAGATGACTTAGAGATACTAGCAAAACAAGTTAGACTTTTCCAGCCTTTTATAAAAAAAAATCAGAAAAATTAAAAAAGAGTTAAAACTATTATAGAAAAATGGGTGTTTTAGATCAAGTAACGCAATTAAAAAATCAAGGGTATGGAGAACAAGATATTATTAATAATCTACAACAGCAAGGAATCTCTCCAAAAGAAATAACAGATGCTATTAATCAATCAAACATAAAAAGCGCTGTCTCTAGCCCAGGAGGGCCAGAAGCACCACCAACACCAAAAATGACAACAGAACCTACAGGAACTGAACAAGGATACTATACTCCTCAGACACAAGAAATGGGTGGTGGGTACCCACAACAACAAGCTGCTCCAGCAGAATACTATGAAGAAGGGGCATATGCACCAGCCTCAACAGGAATAGATTCTGATACAATCATTGAAATAACAAATCAAGTATTTTCTGAGAAAATAAGAAAAACAGAAAAAAGACTAGAAGAATTAGAAGAAATAAAAACAGTTGTTAAAGTAAAAGTAAATAGCATGGATGAAAGATTAAAAAGAATAGAAAAAATGATTGATACTCTCCAAGTTCAGATACTAGAAAAAGTTGGAGCTTATGGAAGAGAATTAGAATCAACAAAAAAAGAGGTTTCAATGTTAGAGAATACCCTTGGAAAGGCAATAAAAAAAAGGGCAGAAACAACACATACTAAAACTAAAAAAAAGACTACTTCTAGAAAAAAGAAATAAATTTTTATCTATTAATTGGAAGCCCAAAAAGTTGTGGAAGAACATTTCCTAGTGTTTTTGGGGTAGCAGGAGTGGTTTTATCTCTAGTAATTAAAACTATTACAACAATAATAAATATCACTCCTATAAGAAGAGGCCAATACCCCTCAAGCCAATAAAGATAATTTGAACCAGTTGCTCCTGCTGATTGATATAAAATCACTAAAACAATAAGAGAACTTATTCCAAATAAAACATAACCAACCCACCCTTGATTTGGCAAGAATAATCCTACAAGAATCATAATAATTAATATAATTGCTAGGCCAATACCCAATCTTGGAAAAATATCTGAAAAAAACATAGGCACAGCCTCAAATTGAATAGCTAATAATGCAACAGCAAGAGAAATAATCCCATTTATTGCATTTTTGTCAAAAAATTTCATCTTCATTAAAACACCATAAACAAGTGCAAATATCAATAAAAAAGGAAGAATATAACTAAAAAAACCAAATTGAGAAAGACTATCTATTAAACTTCCAAACTGTCCTCCTCCTGTATAAGAAAAGGTTTGTAATAAAAATATCTCTTTTAACATACTAGACTTTACAAATTATTATTTAAATACTTTTCCAAAAAAACTATTTGCCTTTAACACTCTCCTTTAGAACCAAAGCAACTGCAACAGCAATTACAACAATAAAAAGAAGATTTGTCCAAAAAGACTGACTCCAATCTTGCTTAAATAACCCCTCAACAATAGGATAAAATCCAGTAGCCCAAAGAATTGCTACAAGTACTGCAATAGCAATTCCAACCCCAAGAAGTATTTTAACACTTTTATTTTCAATATCTACTTTTCCATTAACAAAGCCCCAAAGAATAAGAGCAACAAACATAGTAATTAGCGCGATAGTTAGAAATAAGACCATATTCTTAATAACCTCTACAGGAAAGACAACACTTACAAAAATCAGACCAATAATAAAGGCAATAAGAGCATTAATCTGTTTGTTATCTCCTAAAACTTTGGTCTTTTCTAAAACAGCAAATACTACAAAAAATACAAGTAAAAAAGGGAAAGCAAACCTAGTAAATATCCAATGTTGTAAAATTGTCTCTACCATCTACTTAAATTAAATCTTCTGTAATCTCTTCTATCTCTGTTTCAGAAGGGCTTGGTAAAGCGCTTTTATTTATGATGAAGATATCACTAATTGCTTTAACAAACTGATGCGGAATAATAACCCCTCTTGCGCCCCCAATTAAAGAAATAATGCTTCCACCAACTCTAATTCTCCAGCCATCAATTTTATTATCAGCTAAATTAACTTCTTCTACTTCTCCAAAATAATCCCCAGAATCTGTATAAACTTTCGTCCCAATTACCTCTGTAATCTTTTTTATTCTCATACTAAAAATTACTCAAATTCATTTAAATACTTTTCCGTTATTAAACAAATACATCTGGGATATACAATAAACTTTATAAAAAACACTCTCTCTTAGAACTTATGTTAAATAAAAAGGAAATCATCTCTATACTCATTGCAATTCTTGTAATTACAATTTCCCTTGGGTTACTTAATGCATGGAAACCTTTTGGAATAGTCTTACTGTCGGTTTTTCTTGTGATAGCAATAAATATCCTAGCAAAAAAAGCAATAAGTTATTATCTTGATTCTAAGATTGAATTTAAATTGTGGGGGATAAAAAGATATGGATTCAAACCAGGTAAAGAATTTAAAAGACCCTTTCCAGCAGGAATATTTTTCCCAATAATCTTCTCAGCTCTAAGTTTTGGAAACTTAATCTGGCTTGCTTCACTTGTCTTTGAAATTAAACCTAAGGTTTATAGGGCGGCAAAAAGACACGGATTATATTCTTTTTCAGAAATTACAGAATTCCAAATAGGTTTAATTGCAGCAGCAGGAGTTTTAATTAATTTAATTTTTGCGGTAATTGGTTATTTTGCTGGTTGGCCTATGTTTGCTAAAATAAATATCTGGTTAGCTTTTTTTAATATGATTCCTATATCTAATTTAGATGGTAACAAAATATTTTTTGGAAGTTTAGTTATATGGAGTTTCTTAGCGTCAATAGTTTTAATAGGAGTAGCATATATATTTCTAATAATATAAACTACAATAAAACAAGAAAATGAAAAAACAAAACCCATTTAAGAAAAAAAGCATCACTACATCATTTGCAATACTATCTTTTATCTTTGGATTTTTCTTTTTGGAGCAGGGAATATTAACAGGAAACATTATAGCAAGCGAATACCACAATTTTAGTCTTTTGTCCCTCATCGGATTACTCCTAATATTCTGTGCTATTATTATGGCTATTTATACAATTAAAAGAAAATAGATTTTTTAAAAAAATGGATTTTTTAGAAGGAATTTCTCCAAGAGAGTATCAACAAAAAATTTTTGAGACTTGTTCAAAAAAGAACTGTTTAGTTGTACTTCCAACAGGGTTGGGAAAAACCCTTATTGCCCTTATGTTAACAATCCAAAGAATGAAAGATTATCCTGGAGAAAAAGTAGTTTTTCTTGCTCCAACTAAACCCCTAGCAGAACAGCATCTAAAAACATTTGAAAAACATCTTTCAGAATTATTTGCCCAGAGGGAATTATTTACAGGAGCAGTTATTTCATCAAAAAGGAAAAAAATCTGGCAGACAGCGGATATAATTTTCTCTACACCCCAGTGTGTAGCAAATGATTTAAAAAAAAGGTTATATGATTTAGAAGATGTATGTTTACTTATAGAGGATGAAGCACATAGGTGTGTAAAAAATTATGACTACACTTTTATAGTTCAGAAATATAAATCACAAGCAAAACATCCAAGAATCCTTGGGCTTACTGCTTCCCCAGGCAGTGAAACTAACCGTATCAAAGAGATTTGTAGAAATTTATTTATTGAAGAAGTAGAATTAAGAACACGTCAAAGTCCAGATGTAAAACAGTATCTTCAAGAATTAGAGTTTGAAAAAGTGATGGTGGATTTTCCTCCAGAATTTCAAGAAATAAAACACGTTCTATTAAAATTATTTGACATGTATGTTGAAGAATTAAGAAAGAGAAAAGTCCTATTTGGTCCAGCAACAAAAACAGGATTAATCTATCTCCAGAAAAAAATCTCCGGAACAATTCTAAGAGGGAGTAAAAACTGGAATTATATGTTGGGAGCAAGTGCATGTGCCCAAGCAATTAAACTTCAGCATGCATTAGAATTACTAGAGACTCAAACCCTAAAAAGTTTTCATGCGTACATTAAAAAATTATTTAATGAAGCCGCAAAAAAGAAAAGTAAAGGGGTAGTAAGATTAGTCTCAAAACCAGAATTCAATTTTATTTTTATGTCCTCTAATGAACTTTTGGTTAAAGGGCGAGAACATCCAAAAGTAGCGCAACTAATAGAGATAATAAAAAAAGAAAAAATAGAGAATGAAAATCTAAGAATTATTGTTTTTACACAGTATAGAGATACAGCCACAAGTATAAGTAAAAAAATTAATGAACTAGGAAATATAAAGGCAAAGGTCTTTGTCGGCCAGGCAAAAAGAACTAGTTCAGGGGAGAGTACAGGATTAAGTCAGAAACAACAAAAAAAGATTATTGAAGATTTTTCACAAGGAAAGATTAATGTTCTTTGTGCGACATGTATAGCAGAAGAGGGATTGGATATTCCAGAAGTAGGAATAGTAATTTTTTACGAGCCAATTCCAAGCGCAATACGTACTATCCAAAGGTCTGGGCGTACAGCCAGATTATCAAAGGGAAAATTAATTATGCTTATAACTAGAAAAACTCGTGATGAAGCTTTCTTCTATGTCTCAAGAAGCAGAGAAAAAAAGATGCATGCTGCAATTAGTAAGATAAAACAAGAATTAGCAGACGGCAAAACATTTAAATCCAAACAAAAAACATTATTCTAATAATAAAATGACTAACCCACCCCCCCTAGGAATAAGAAGAAAAGTCTGGTTATTTATGAGCATTCTCTTATTAACAATCTTGGTTACAAGGATGCTTGTTTACTTTTGGAAAGACCTGAACATATTCATATGGGTATTAGAATTGCATCATTTTTATTATGGATTAACCCTCTTAGTTATCCTTACTCTTGCGATGTTATTTGGAAAACCCCACCCAAAATTATACCTCATTTTATCTGCAATTGCAATAGGATTTATACTAGATGAATCCTTATTTGTCATGGCAAAAATTAGGGGCCCAATAACCTATGCAGATACGCTTTTTTCAGCAACGACCTCAATATTTATAATACTAATAATAATTTTTATAATTCTTTTTGATGTTATTGGAAGAATTAAAAAAAGGAAAATAAAATGACTTTTCTAAACATTTTTTCAAAAAAACAAACAAGAACAAAACAAGAACAAAAAATAAAGATTATAATAGATTATAGAGAGAAAAACTGTTTGATTGCTTCTGAATTATCTGCAATGGGTTTTGTAGTTGAATTTAAAGAACTAAAAGTAGCAGATTATCTTGTTAAAGGCACAGCTATAGAAAGAAAGACAGTAAATGATTTTATCTCATCTATGATTAATCGAAGATTATTAAAACAATTAGAGGAGCTTCAACAATATAAAAACAGACTTCTTATAATAGAAGGTATTGAAGAACAAGAACTATACACTGATTCAAAAGAATGGACAGGAATGAACCCCAATGCTATTCGTGGTTTTTTATTATCAATTCTTTTAAAATACAAAGTCCCTATTATTTTTACTAAAAACTACAAAGATACGGTAAAATTCATTTCTGTTCTTTCAAAAAAACAAGAAAAAGAACTTTCATTAAATGTAACTAAAAAAACACTTAATAAAAAAGAGAGGATGCAGTTTATTCTCGAGGGGTTTCCAGGAATTGGCCCCAAAACAGCAAAAAAACTTCTTAGAAAATTCAAGACACTTAGAAATATTTTCAATGTCTCTGAGGAGGAATTAAAAGAGATAATTGGAAAAAAAGCAGAGAGTTTCAAAGAACTAGTTTATTCTAAGTATAGATAATAGAATATAAGAATCAATATAAATAGAAATGAATATAATTTTACATGGTAGATGATTTAGAATTTCTAGGAACCTATAGAGAAAGATTACCAGGAGAGTCCTATGAAGCAAAACTTAGAAGTTTTTTTAAATACATTAGTATGATTCAGCTTCATGAAGATTGGAAAATACCTGGAGAAAGATTAAAAGAATGTAATGTGATACTCACTGCAGCAGAGAGTATATTAGAAAAAGAGCCCTTAATAGATATGTTGGAAGAAGCCAAAGTGAAATTTAATAATATAAGGGGCAGGACAGAAGGTTCAAGTAAAAGTGTTGAAGATTTAGTTCATTATTTATCTTAATCCTTATTCTATATAATTTCAGAAAGAATCTTAGCTCCTAATTTAAGAGTCATATTATTATTTTCTTTGTCTTTTTGTTCATTTATTTCTACTATATCTAATCCTCTTAAACTCTTGATTTTATTTATTCTCTGAAGAATATAAATAAACTGCCTGCTTGTTAATCCTCCTGGCTCTTGATATCCTGTAGAAGGGGCAAAAGCAGGATCAATAATATCAATATCAATAGAAACATAAAGTTCTTTTTCATTAGCAAACTCTGTGATTATATCTGTAATTTCTTCTAGATTCTCATTTAACTGATTAATTGAAATCATTTTAATTCCTTTTTCTTTTAGAAATCCTATTTCTTTAGGATCTGAATTTCTTACACCCACTAGTAAAATATTCTTAACAGGGAAACCATCTTCAATTAATCCCCTTAACCATTCCTCGTGTGTTGGAAAATTTCTATCAACAGGCTCCATAACATCTGGATGAGCATCAAAAACAATTAAACATGGATTTTTTCCATGACTCTCACAATAATCAAAAAAAGCCCGAGTAATAGAATAACTTATTGAATGGTCTCCTCCTAAAAAAACTGTTTTGGGTTGTTCTTCAAATGTCTCAAAAGAATTTTTATAAATAAGTTTATTTGTTAATTCAAGATTAGAATTATCTAAATGAATTTCCTCTAAATCAAGTCTTGAAAATTCAAGAGACTTTCCTTGTTCATTTGTAGAGATTTCTTTCTTAAGAGTCTCCAGAATTGCACTTCCAGCTCTTTCACAACCTTTTGTTTTTCCTAATCCATTAATTCCTGGAATTTTTACAACAAACATATTTTAACTCGGCACATTTGATTTAAAAGAATTATGCTTCTGGAATTAAAGCAAAAAAACTATATTTTTTTATTTTAGCTATTTTTTGAACATCTTCTAATTTAACAGCAGATATTTTTTTCTCAAAGTCATAAAATTCCTCAGCCCTTGCATTAATCTCTGCAAAAAGTAAATTTACCATCTGATGTTGTGAATCCTCCATACCTATTTGATAATTCCCAATTATTTGATCTTTGACCTGTTGTAATTCTTTTTCTGTTAAATTTTTCTGGACTTTTTCAAATTCTTCTAAAATAATTTTTTTAACTTTTTCAACATTCTCTTTTGTAGTTCCAACATAAATATAATTAAATGCAAAATCTTTGTTTATATTTGAATCTCCTTTAACAGCATAAGCAAGGTTTCTTTTTTCCCTAATTTCATCAAAAAGTCTAGAAGAAAAACCTCCTGCCATTAAAGTGCTTAACACCGCTGCAGCATAAGATTCTTTCTTTCCTGCAAGAGGAACATGATGAGCAAAAACTAGATTAGCTTGATCTATTCCTTTTCTTTTTTCTATTTTAGTCTTATTTATCAAATCAAAGCTCTGTTTAGGAATTTTTCCTTTTTGTTTTCCAAAATTACTCTCAGCGAATTCCACAATTTTATTAAAATCAGTATCTCCAACAACAACTAAAATAAGATTATTTGGAGTATAAACCTCTTTAAATTTCTCTAAAATCTTTTCTCTATTTATTTTTTCCATTGTCTCTACTGTACCTGCTAAATTCATCCCAAGGGTTCCAGTATAAAGTGCCTCTTGAATTTCCTGAAAAACATGCAGCCTAGGGCTATCCCTATACATTTTAATTTCTTCAAAAATAACTTTTCTCTCTTTTTCTAATTCTTTTTCATCAAAAAGAGGATTTTTAATCATATCTCCTAAAACATCCAAAGCAACATCTATATGTTTGCTTGGCATTCTGCACCAGTAAGCTGTAACTGTTTCGCTTGTAAAACCATTTAATTCTCCTCCATTTCCTTCAATCTCCTCTCCAATTTGTTTATGGGTTCTTTTACTAGTTCCTTTATAGAGCAAGTGTTCAATAAAATGAGATATTCCTTTTTCACGTGGATTTTCATTAATTCCTCCATGTTTAATAGCAAAACAAACACTTACAACAGGGACACTTCTCTTTTCAAAAAGGAGAGTCATTCCATTCTTCAAGATTTTTTTCCTAAAATTTTTTCTCATTAAAATATACTTGCAAGTAGAACTATATAAATATTAATGTTAAAAAAATAAAATTTATGGTGTGAAAATCCACCATGCAAGTCCGCCGACAATCAAAATAACCAGAATAATAATCAGCCACTTAAGCAATCCTGATTTTTTCTTTATCCCCTGATTCGCAACCCCTGTTGGTTGATTCATTGGCATTGGTCTTTGAACAGCTTGTACTTGATCCATTTTTACCTCGTTTTTATTATCTAAACATAAGAAAGGTTATTTATAAATTATTCTCAAAAACAACATATCTTTCTCCACCTAATTCAAAATCATCTAAAATTCTAAAATTTTCTTTAATGAAATTCAAAATCCAAGTTCTTTTGACTTTAAATTTAGTTTTTTTAATCAAACTTCTAGTTGCAAAGCTTATTACAACTCTTTTTACTAAAGGGGTTATTTCTTCTAATAGTTTCTTGGAGTAATCTCTCTCTAACATTTCTAAAGAATCAAGAGTTTTAAATAAAAAAACAATTTTTGGTTTTTTTGATTTTTTAATCAAATCTTTTAATTTTTCTATTTCAAATAGACTCATATGAA
>CAZRQO010000002.1:14258-25136 GCA_964602425.1 Candidatus Woesearchaeota archaeon
TTTTCAAAATAATAATTCATTAAATTCACTAATTGTCCAACAGCCTCTATGCCAATATAAGTTATATCCTTCTTAAAAAAACCATAACTAAATCCATTAATCCCTGCCCCAAGGTCAAAAAGAGTAATTTTTTGGGAGCTTTTCAATAACCTAGAGTAAAGCTTATCATAATAAGGTAATCTTTCTCTTGTAGAAAGGTGTTTTCTTAAAACCCATTCTGGTTCTTTATTTTTTAAAGATAAAATTTTCTTACTTATAAAAGCAGAAAAAACTTTCCTAAGCAAATCTCGTGTTAATCTAATTTTCTCTTCATCACTTACTTGCCTTTTTTCAAAATTCTGAAAAGCTTTTTCAACATCTTTCTCTGGAAGTTGAGAGAATTCCTTTTTCTTAGTTATTTTCTCATAAATTTCTCTTCTCATTAAATTTTTAAGTCAGTTTGATTTAAATAATATATGCCAATTAATGCATCCCCTCATTTTGAAAAAGCACAAGTAGAGTATTTAAATGCCCAAACAACAGAACAAAAAATCAAGTGTTTAAAAAAAATGATGGCCTTAGCTCCAAAACATAAAGGAGCAGAAAATCTAAATGCTCAATTAAAAAAACGTCTCGCCAAATTAAAATACACAAAAGAAAAAGAGATTAAATCAGGTAAATCTACATTTAAAGGAATAAAAAAAGAGGATATGCAAGCAGTAATTCTTGGATTTACAAATACTGGAAAGTCAACTCTCCTCTCAAAATTAACAAATGCTAAACCAACAATAAGTAGCATTCAATTTTCTACTACAAAACCAATAGTGGGGATGATGCCCTATAAAAAAGTAAATATTCAGTTAATAGAAAATCCTGCAGTAGAGTCAGAATATTATAATAAAGGATTAACAAATACTGCAGACACCCTGATTATTTTAATAAAAGAAATAGAAGAAATAAATAAAATAAAAAAAATATTAGAAAAAGCGAAGGGGAAACAAATAATTATATTTAATAAAATAGATTCTGAAAAAGACACAAGAAAAATATCAGCAACCCTCTCATCAAAAAGATACAATTTTGTAATAATCTCCACAGAAACTAAAGAGGGCTTTGAAGAACTAACAGAAAAAATATTTAGGAGTTTTAATAAGATTAGGGTTTATACAAAAGAACCTAGAAAAGAAAAATCCCAAAAACCAATAATACTTGAACCAAATTCAACAGTTGAAGATGTCGCGGAAAAAATCCTCAAAGGATTTTCAAGCAAAGTAAAAGAAACAAAAATATGGGGGCCAAGCTCTAAATTTCCTGGGCAAAAAGTAGGTTTAAAACATAGATTAAAGGATAAAGATATTGTAGAGTTTAAAACTGTTTAAAGATAAGCAGCCTTATATAATTCTTTTATTTTTTTATCTGTTCTAAATTCTTTTAATAAAATATTAATTTCTTTTGTAATAGTATTTTTTAAATCAAGAGGGTGTAATTTTCTGCTTACAAAATCTTTTTTTAATTCTTCAAAAGAACTATACTCTAAATTTCCTCCATATTTCTCTGTTCTTTCAATAATAAATTTTTCTCCCTTGTCCTTTTTTATAACAAAAAGAAGATATTTTAAGATGTCCATTAATCCATTTTCTGGATTTCCTGCAACACACTCAGCCTTTTTTATTTTTTTAGCAACTTCATTTTCTGTATCTAAAAGATCAATTTTAGAAGATTTAACACTCGAACTCATTTGCCTTCCTATTAAACCACGAATCATAGGAGTCATTAATTCAATTCTCTGTTTATAACCAATTTTTGGAAGATACTCTCTTGCAAAAACAAGTATCTTTCTCTGGTCTAAACCTGCAAATTGTGCATCAATTTTAAGATGCTCTTCATCAAGTGCCTGCATTAAAGGATAAATTAATCCAGATAATTTAGGATTAATTCTTGCGGTCTTAACAGCTTCTGAAGCAGAATGTATTGCTGCATTAACAGTTGTAAAAGTACTCATTTTTAATAAATCATTAAAATACTTTCCATTTAATTGAAGTTCACTTCCTTTAACAAATTCTAAATTACTAGTTTTAACTCCTATAGATTTCAGAATTAAAATTATTGCTCTCTCATAATACTTATATTTCTTTTCTAATAAATTCCAAGAAACACCATCTAGAGCTGCATGCAAATCTGCTAAAAGAATCTTAACTTTTATTCCTGCTTTTAAGAAATCAGCTATCTTTAGCATAGGGAAAAAATACGCAAAAGAAACACTTCCAGTTGGCATAGTTCCCCAATATACAGAAAAATCTTTTTTTGATTTTAATTTCTTTTTTAATTCTTCTTCACCAATTATCTCTTGGAGATTTCTGGTTATTAATTCAAATCTATCCATATCCTCTCAAAAGAATAATTCTTATTAAATGTTTTCCTTCATAATTAAACTTATATAATTAAAGAGATTATAGAGAATATGAAAGAAGCTAGATATATTCAAAGTAAAGAAATCAAAAGACAAGAGCATCTTCCTTATAATTTCTTAAATCTATGTAAAAATAGAAAAAGAGAATATATTTTATTCTTATCTAAAGTAGCAAGACCAAACCAACCAAAACAAGAAGACATTTTTATTTTTCCAGGAAAAACCAAAGATTCTAATTTAGCCCAAAAATTATTTGAAGAAATTAATAGTATAGAAGATTTTCAAAAAAAGTCAAGAAACCAAATATTAAATGTTGATTGAAATTATTTTATTTTTATTCTTAGGAATAATTGCAGGAACAATAACCGGCTTGATTCCAGGAATACATATAAACTTGATTGGGGCTTTTTTGATTTCTTTATCTGCTTCTTTTTTCTTTTCAATTCCTGCTGTTTATCTAGTGGTTTTTATTTCTTCTATGGCAATAACCCATACTTTTTTGGATTTTATTCCTTCAATCTTTTTAGGATGTCCAGATACCGATACAGAATTATCTGTTCTTCCAGGACATGAACTTTTAAAAAAAGGGCAGGGATACGAGGCAATAATGTTGACTGCTCATGGAAGTCTAGCAGCCATCATAATCTTAATTGTTATAACACTTCCAGCAATAAGTATAATTTCATATAGTTATGAAATAATAAAAAACCTTATTCCTTATTTTCTTATTTTAATTTCAATAATTTTAATTTTACTAGAAAAGAAAAAATTCTCAGCTCTTTCTGTTTTTCTAATAACAGGAATCCTTGGATTAATTGTTCTGAATCTAGAAATAAAAGAACCCTTACTTCCTCTTTTAACAGGTTTATTTGGGGGATCTATGCTGCTATTAAGCATAAAAAACAAAACAAAAATACCAGAACAAAAAATAGCAAAAGTTCCAAGACCAAAAATAATAATGCCTCTTTTAGGAGCTTTAATTGCCTCTCCTCTTTGTAGTTTTCTTCCTGGAATGGGAAGCGGGCAAGCAGCAATAATAGGAAATATTATCTCTAAAACAAATAGAAAAGGTTTCCTAGTTCTTCTTGGGGCCACAAATACATTAGTAATGGGTTTTTCTTTTATCTCTCTTTATGTTATTTCAAAGGCAAGAACAGGTGCAGCATTTGCAGTAAAAGAAATAATAAAAGTAATATCTTTAGATATACTAGGATTAATTTTAATAACAATTGTATTAAGTGGAATTATTGCTTTTTTCCTAACAAAAAAATTAGCAAAAATATTCTCAACAAAAATAAATAAGATAAATTATACCTTGCTCTCTTCAATTACCCTATTTATTTTAATCTCTTTAGTAACTCTCATCTCTGGATTTTTAGGGGTAATAATTTTAATAATCTCCACAATAACCGGAATCCTATGTATCTCTTTTAATGTTAAAAGGGTTAATATGATGGGTTGTTTACTATTGCCAGTAATTATTCTTTATCTTTTTTGATTTCTTCTATGAATAAAACAAACAATAACAAAAGCCAAAAGAATAATTCCTATAAAAAGAATTGCAAAAGGTTTTCTAATAGGTTCAGATTCCTTAACAAGAATAGGAAGACTATTAATAGAAAAAACACCTACAAAATTTAAAATAAAAAAGACCCCTATTAAAATTAAGAAGGTGACTAATAAAGATTTCACATTTAAAGACCCCTTTTTCTTCATAAAATATATACTATGATATCGTTTTTAAAGGTTATTTTTTAATATATACTTAAAACCACTTATCAATTGACTCTTGTTTCTCTAGTTCTTGATTTTTCAAGGACTGCACTTCAGTATTTCTAAAAACTAGAACCACTTTTCCAAAGGTTCTTGTTTCTCTAATTCTTTTCCAAAAACACTGTCAATATACTCTTTTGTTAATTGTAAACTCTGTTTCATATAAGGGGACAAATTATATTTATGTGCTAAATCTAACGCAGGTTGTAGATATTTTTTAATTCCTCCTTCATGAATTGTGAAGATTATTTTTCCTTTACATCTAGGACATATTCCACTTAAAGGAGGACGCCTTAGAATTTCATTACAACCCACACACCTAAAACCCTGCATTGAAAACTTTCTTAGATTACCCCTCATATCTCTAATAAAATGTCTCTCAACAATTAATCTAGCTGTATCAGAAGTATCAACCCCCCTTAATCTTTCTACTAATTCCATCTGATGCTGAACTTTTTCCTGCATTGTTGCAAGAAGCTTATAATTTGAACACAACACCCCCCCATTAAAATTATTAGTATCATGTGTAAAACCCATTCCTAAAAAAGGGTTCTTACCTTCCTTTAAGAGAGCCCTGCAAGTAACAATATTTTTAACTTCAGAAGAATGTTTTCCTTGTTCAGCCAGCCTATAAAGCTCAATAGGATACTCTCTAACAAATTCAAAATCAAGAATCTGATCATCAACTTCGCCTGCATCTATCTTAGCATTCAAAACCAAAGGAGCATCCTGGGTTCCTCCCCGGTGACTTGGTAAAAATTCTCTAGAAAAATTCAATAAAACATCTCCTAAAAGCATAATTGCGGCCTCATCTCCATCACAGTCTCTTCTAATTGCAGCATGCATATATGGACTAGCCATAAGTCCCTGAGTACTTGAAAAACCAATAAACCTACAAACAACCCCTGCACAATTATGAGGGGCCATACATACCCCAAGATGACCCACTAAATCATCTCTAGTTTTTACATTATAAAAAGGCTTTAAACCATAAAAAGATTCTAATTCCTCATCAATAAATTCAGAAATCCTAATAAAAACATCATCAGCTCTTTCATCAGGGGAATCAGGACAACAGGGAAGCAGAATATCATGAGGCCTTAATTCTAAAATCTGGTCATCTCTTTCTAAAACTTTTCCATCAATATCTTTCCCATATCCAAGTTCCTTTAATTTTTCAACACTAACAAAAATCTCTTTAGGTTTAAAAGAAACTATAGGAAGTTCAGTAGCATCAAATCTTATTGTTCCATCTTTATTGACTTGTAGGTTATATTTTGCCCTTAAAACCCCCTTAGAAAGATTTTCAATTGCTTTATTAGAAGAGAAAACCCCTCTAACCCCCTTAATTAAAAGAGGGACCTCATCATCATTCATCTCAAGTTTTTCAACAGCACTATTAAGATAATGATTAATATCTAAATCATAAGTAGAATACTGAACCCCCTCTTCTTCAGACCACTGACTAAATTTAGTTGGAAGCTTTTCTTTATTCTCTCTAAAATAATATCTTTTCTCTGTTTTTTCTCCACACTTTTCACAAGAAGGGTAAATTGTTTCCTTTTCACATTTTTTACAATAAAAAAGAGGAAAAGAACTCCTTACTTTTCCTGCTTCACAAGCAGATTGTACACTTCTTAATCTTCCTCCTTCACTTCCAACAGGAAATAAAACATTTGGGCTTCCAGTCAGCTTTCTAAGTTTGGCCTTCTCGGGCCTTCCCATTCTAGCTCCAATAAATGTCCCTGCTTTATCTTTTATATGAAAATTAGAAACAATATTAACTGCCTCCAAAACATTTCCACTTAAATCAAAATGTTTTTCACTAATAAGATTTTTAAGAGATTTCTCATTAATATCCAAAAGATGCAAATCCAATCCCAGATTAGCAAAAAGAGCTTGACTATTTTTCTCACTAAGAACAATATTCTCAATTGTGACTTCATGTTCTACTCCTAATAATTCTAATGCTCTCTTACCCAAGTTGAATTTTTCTTGTTCTGTTTTATTATAAGGAAAAATAATTTTTCTTGTTATTCTGGCATTTCTCAGCCACTCAATTAATCCTAGAAACTGTTCTTTAGAAATTTGGTTCCAGTAAAAAAGATAATCTGGATGTAAGGCCACCCCTAATTTATTACTTATTTCAATTGCTTCTTCAAAAGAAATATGAAAACAATCTATTTTTTTTTCTAATTCAGGGTCTTTCTCCCTTAAATCTAATTTCCACCACTCTTGAACATAACCAGGTTTAGGTAGATTATAATTTCTATTAAGAATATCACTAAAAGGAAAAAGAATATCTCCCAAATAAATTATTTCTTCTACTTCTGAATAAATTGCTTTAGCTTCTTCTTTTGTTTTTATTTTTTTAACATTACCATTAATTAATTTTACAATTGGTCCATCAATAGAATCACAACAAGCAATTACACACCCCTTAGTTGGCTTTTCTACTTTTAATTGAGTTCCAATTGCAATAAAATTATCTGTGATAGCCATTGTGGCTGGGTGTAAAGAAGCAGCAGAAAAACCATCAACCCTACCTCTACCATACCTAAATCTAAAACTCCCAGATCTAGAAGGATGTCCAAAAACAGGCCTTCCTGCAACTAAATCCCTAAGATAAGTAGCAACATCAGACTTGCTCTTTCCCACATTAGCTTTTTCATGCAACTCAATATACTCTTCTAAAAAATCAAAACCAGTAGAAACAATCCCATTAGTTCTTGCCTTATTTAATAATCTAAGACCCTTTGCAGCTTTTTGTGCGAGACCTTCTGCAAGTACCAATGCAACCCCGCTTCTTAAAAAATTAGTATTTACCCTCTCAAGATTTTTATAATTAGGGACTTCTAACTTTTCAGAAGGGTCTCCTCCAACCTGAATAGGAAGATTCTTTGCAAGAAATAATGCCTCTCCTTCTGTTGGCATATACTGTAAATTGGTAATTCTGTCATGAAAGTGTTCTAATTCTGCATAGACTCTCTTAATTTCTTCTTCTGTTGGATCATACTTTGCATAACCAAAAACCTCTCTTAAATAATCTATTAAAATTAAAACAAGGCAACTTGCAGTAGTTCCTGCACTTCTTATTGGTCCTGAAAAATTAGCAACAAAATACTCCTTTCCATCTCTTGTCTTTCCTAATTCTAATCCTGTATATCCTTCTATAGGAGAACTAACAACCCCAAGAGTAATATATCCAAAACCAATTCTTACTCCTGCATCAATAGCCTCTAATAAATTAGAAAATTTGCAGAATTTCTGTTTTGCTACTTCTTCTGCAATTTTAAATACAACCGTGGGGTCTAATTTACCATACTTTTTTTCTAGATTTAAAATTCTTTTTGCTATTCCGCTATCTCTCATTTGAGGATAAATTGTAGAAATTAATCCCACAACTTTATCAGCCATAGTCATAGCTAAAGGAATTTCTACCTTATCAACAGGATCTAAACCTTTGGCCCTAGCATCCTCTGCAATAGAGTAAATTACATCTACTTGGCTTTTCAAATTTTTAAAATACTTTTCTGTTTGGTGCATTTTATTTTATTCTGATTTGGGTACCTTTTCAGGTTTTGGGTCCTTTGATTTGGGATATTATTCAAAATCTAAAATTTTAACCGATCTTGTTTTTAAATTAAATAAAGGAACTTTACAATGATCTGGTTCATTTCCAAATTTCTCTTGATAAGGAGTCATTGCTTCCCAACAAGAAACAGAAATTAATAAGATATTATTATAATACCCTATCCCACTTTTATGAGAATGTCCAGTAACAAAAATATCCGGGGCGCTTTCAATCATTAATGAGTCTTTTTCAGAAGGAAAATATTGTGCAGAAGAATGTGTTGGTGCAAGATGCCTATTTTTTAATAAATATTTCATTATTTCTTCAGGACAACCCATTGCTTTCTTTTGAATCAAAGAAGAGATGCTATTAGCATAATAAGGAAAAGAAAAACCATGATATGTCAAAATATCAAATCCAGAAAAAGTTTTGGTTTTTCCTATATTTACTTGAGAAGGGTTTGTAATTAATAAAACATTTTTTAAATTATATAAAGGCCAAGCATACTTTTCAGCTAAAGGAGGTTGAGGCTCCATTAACCTCACCCCATCATGATTTCCAGGACAAATAATTATTTGAATGTCTCTTCTAATCTTTCCTAATAAAGTAGCCAAACCAGAAAATTGTTCTTCTAAATCTTTAATTTCTAAATCTTTTTCTTGATTTGGGTAATTCCCAACACCAGTAACAACATCTCCAAGAATAAATAAATATTTTATGTTTTCTACTTCAGGGGTATTTGGAATTTTTCCATTTAAATACTCAATGAATTTCAAAAAATTTTCCAGTAAAAACTTCTTACTCCCAAAGTGTAAGTCCCCTATAAACAAAACATATTCTTCTTTTTCTGCTTTTTTTCTTTCTGGAAGAATAGTGTCTGGAAAGAGGAAATCATTTACAAAGAAAATATCTCTATTTCCAGAACCTTTAAACCCAATAACAGAATCTAAAGGGATATCCTCTGCTCTTTCATACAAATCAGGTTTATTTTTATTAACTAAAACCTTTATTTTTCCAGTAAGGTCTTCAATCTCAAAAAGAAGATTCTTATTTTTAGTCACCCTTTTATTAGAAACCATCCCAATTATAGAGATTCCCTGCCTATTTGCAGAAATCTTATTTATTGAAACAAGGTTAGTTAATTCAGTTCTCTGTTGAAGAATGTTTCTTAATTTAAGAAATCTTTTTCTAAAATGATTTATAAAATCCTTAACAACCAATTTTTTACTTGAAATTTGAGGGGGATTTATTAAAAAAACATTTCCTTCTTTCTCTAAAAAAGTTGGTTCTTTTAGAACTTCAGTAGAAACCTCTTTTGAAATCTCAATACTTAAGCCTAATTTAATCTTTAAATTCTCAAGATTTTTTCTCTTTTCTTCAGGAAGTTCTAAAAAAATTTCATTAACTTTCTCTTTATTCTGGTCAAAAGTATTTTTTGTAAGAATTTTTTGATTAGTCTGGTTCTTAATCTTGTTAATAATTAATTTAATAGACTCTACATCACTTGTCTCACTAAATAGATTTAAGACTTCTTTATCAACTAGTAAACCATTTTCTAAACAGAATTTTAAGATTTCCTGTGTATCCATATTTTTCCTTCCTTATTTATAATCCAAAACCCCTTCAATTATCTCTTTTGCCTTCTTAACTATGTCTTTACTTATTGCTAGTTTTATCTCTCTCATTCTTCCTCCCCTCCCCTTAGAAATAACCCTAACATTAATAATTCCAAGCATATCAAACTCCTGGATAATATCACTAACTCTCCTCTGTGTTAAAATCTCAGACTTATTTTTAGAACAAACCTCTTGATATAAATGATAAACGTCTCCTGTAAAAATATTTTCTTTATTTTGTTCATATAATTTAATAATTGAATATAAAACAAACTGGAATTGTTTGGGCTCTGTTTGAATAATATCTAAAATTTTATCTCTCTCTATTTTATTATTTGCCTCATCAATATGCTTTTCAATAATCTTATTAGAACCGTCTCTTTCTGAAAGCTCTCCTGCTACCCTTAATAAATCCAAAGCTCTTCTCGCATCACCATGCTCTCTCGCAGCAAAAGCAGCACATTTAGCAAGAACCCCTTCCTCAAGGACATTTTCATTAAATGCTAATTTAGCTCTCTTCTTTAAAATATCTTGTAATTGTGGTGCATTATAAGGAGGAAAAACTATTTCCTCTTCAGAAAGAGAACTTCTAACCCTAGGATCTAATTCTTCTAAAAAAGTAAGATTGTTACTAATTCCCACAACACAAATCTGTGTTTTTGATAATTCTGAATTTAATCTAGTTAAATTATATAAAAAATCACTTGTAATTTTTTTAACTGTTTGGTCAATCTCATCTAAAATAAGAACAACCAATTGTTTTTCAGCATCAACCAATTCAATAAATTTACTATAAACTGCTTCTGTAGGTAAACCTGTGCTAGGAACCTCTCCCCCTAATTTCTTAATTAATTCAGCCAAAATCCTATATTCTGTATCAGAGACTTTTTTTAATTTACAATTAAGATACTTTATTTGTAATTTTAATCCCTCTGTTTTTTCAGATCTCTTTAAGAGCTCTTCTTTAACATAATTCATAGAAAGAGTCTTGCCTGTCCCTGTTTTTCCATATAAAAACAAATTACTTGTTTTTTCTCCTCTTAAAACAGGAGCAAGAATAGACGCTACTTGTTTAATCTGTTCATCTCTGTGGGGAATCTCATGAGGTTTATAATTAGTCTGAAGTATAGATTTATCTTTAAAAACACTTTTCTTATCAAACGAATCAAATATTTTATCTAATTTAACCACCATTTTTTATTCTAATTTTTTATTCTATTTAAAGAAAGTTATTGTTTAAAATATCCTTTCTCTAAATAACTAAAGTTGTTTTCTCTAAGCAAGTTTATTTGCTTTCCCTCACACGTCTATTTCCTTTGGAAAAATACCCTAAAGGAAAGAGTAGCAACGGAAAAAGATAAAATCATTATATAAAAGATTATAACTACTAAAAAAAGAGAACACCTCTATTTCTCATGGAAAAGGCCCTTAACTCTTACCCTAAAATATATTTTATAATATATATTTTCTAAATATATCTTTTTATTATTATTATTATTATTATTATTATATACTATACTATAATA
>CAZRQO010000003.1:0-25051 GCA_964602425.1 Candidatus Woesearchaeota archaeon
TCAATAATTTTATTCTCTCTAGCATTTCTTCCTAAGACTATCCACCCTTTTGAATTAATAAAGTGTCTTCCTAAACTAACAAGGGCCAGGTTTTTCTCATTTATCATATTATCCTTAATTAGTAATTCAAATCTCTTTTTCAAAGCCTTTTCACAAAGCAAACAACCTCCTGCAGGACCAGGATAAGATATTTTGAATTCCTTAGCCATAGATATTTGTTTTTTTCTACTTCTTCCAGAAATACCTTTTTCAATAAGTGGCCTAATCAATCTCTCATCAAGTTTAGATTCTTTTTTAGTTATTTCTAATGCTTTTTGATGCTGTGACATAGGTCTCTGTCCTAAAACTTCTCCAGAAGCAATAACCTTGATCTTTTCTTTATTAGCATATCTCTTTGCTTTTTGAAACATAAATAATCTACAATCAATACACGGATTTATTCCAGCCCCCCTTCCAAATCTCGGTTTCTTTAACATTTTCAAATAATTATTAAGTAACCTTCCTTTAGTATAATCAAATACTTTTAATTTAGTTTTTTGTTTTTTACAAAATTCTCTTATATCAAGTTCAACATCTTTACTAAAGGGTAATTTAAAATACAAAGCAATAACATCATAACCTTTTTTCTGCATAATCTTAAGAACAAGTCTACTATCTAATCCCCCTGAAAACATTACAATACATTTCTTAATCATAAAAAATTCAAGAAACAATAGTTTTTATTAGTTACTTTTTCTTTTTAGATTTTTTTTCTTCTTTAATAACTTCTTTGACACTTTCTTTTAAATCTTTTTTAGTAAGTTTCTCATCTTTTTTAAAAATCTTACCAAAAAATCTTCCAACAGCAAGAAATTTCAAAACAATTCCAATTCCTATAGATATCACTCCTAAAACAATGAATATCAAGAATACAGAATAAGCCTGAGTAAAAAAAGCTAAGACTATTTGGGCATAGTCCCATCCTATCAAAAGGGTAAGTAATTTACCCATTCCTAAAAAAGGAACAGAAACCACAACAAGAAGGATTCCTAAAAGGAAAGGTAAATTGCTCTTGCTCTCCATAACAAAGAACAATAACACACCAAGGATAATTGATACTATGAGACTTACATAAAACCAGTAATTCCAATAATCTTGGCTATGTTTAGAAAATACAAAAAACATATTTTCTTCTGTAGAAAAACACCCTCTAAACTCACAATCATATTCTTTATAATAATTCTTTTCAACTAAATCATCAATAACATAAACAATAATAGCTGCTGTTCCTTGATTAACTATCTCACATGGAAATTCAAAAACATAATCTTCATTCTCTTGAACAAAGACACTATTATTTTCACAATAAATCTGCATTACTTCTAAAGATTCATCAATCTGTCCTGGAATATCTGATTGATTTAAAACAATATCATTAACTATAGTGTGGATTTCTGGTTTAATAACCTCATAATCAAGAGACATAGATATTGTTAAAAAAGCAGCTGTAGAAAATAAAGAGACAAATAATAAGATTGTTATAATAGTCACTAAACCACCTCTTATTATACTCATAAATTAGAATATTTAAGTAAATTTATAAACTTAACTAAATAAATATTATAATGGCAATAAAAGTTAACCCTGAAAAGTGTATTGGGTGTGGTTTATGTGTTTCTATTTGTCCAACATCTTTTGAGATGCAAGGAAGCAAGGCAAAAGTAATATCTCAAAAGCATGATAAGTGTGTTGATGAAGCAATTACCTCATGCCCTAGAAGTGCAATTAGCAAATAAAAATATTTATTAAGCCTCTGTAATTTTATATTATATGGCAATCCAAAGAGAGGTTAAACACAAAGAAAAATTCATTAAATGGTTTTCTAATTTAAATAAAGATTCTGGAAATATTGCTGGAGGAAAAGGAGCTAATCTAGCTGAGATTTATAACCTTGGTGTTCCAGTACCTCCCGGATTTGTTATTACAGCTCAAGCATATGATTATTTTATTAAAGATATTAAAGAAAAAATAAAAGAACTTTTAAGTCAAATTAATTACGAAGATACAAAAAAACTAGATGAAATAACAAAAAATATTAGAGCTCTTATTGTTGATTCTAAATTTTCTAAAGAGATGAAAGAGGAGATTATAGAAGCATATGAAAACCTAGATATTGGAGAATTTGATGTTCAGAGAGGGGCTGCTTTAGATATTTTAAAGAATGCAACAGAACCTATTTTTGTTGCTGTGAGGTCTAGTGCTACAACAGAGGATTTAGCAGATGCTAGTTTTGCAGGTCAGCAAGATACTTATCTTAATGTTAAAGGAAAAGATCAGTTGTTAAAATCAATTAAAATGTGTTTTGCATCTTTATTCACCTCTAGGGCTACTTATTATAGAAATAAAAAAGGATTTTCTCATGAAAAATCAAGTCTTGCTGTAGTAGTTCAGAAAATGATTGATGCAAATAAATCAGGCGTTATATTCTCTAAAGACCCGACTTTTAAGAATGAGAATGTTATTATAGAAGCTGTCTGGGGACTAGGAGAAGGAATTGTTTCAGGAAAAGTAACCCCAGATAAGTATGTTTTATCCTCTGAACTAAAAATTAAAGATACACTAATATCTAATAAAAAAGTCGCAATAACAAGAAGTTCTTCAGGAGAAAAAGAAGTAATAAAATTAAGTGAGGAAAAAGCTAAACAACAGGTCTTAAAAAATAATGAGATAAGAAAATTAGGAGAAATAGCTCTTAAACTAGAAGAACACTATCAAAAACCACAAGATATAGAGTTTGCAATAGAGAGCGGAGAAGTCTACATTGTTCAGACACGTCCAATCACAACAATTGAAAAAAGAATTGAAAAAGGCTCTCAAAAAGAGATTAAGGGAGAGATTATTCTAAAAGGATTAGCAGCGTCTCCTGGAATTGCTACAGGAAAAATCAAGGTAATAGAAGACTTAAAAGACCTTAATAAAATAAGTAAAGGAGATATACTAGTTACAAAAATGACTAATCCAGATATGGTCGTAACCATGCAAAGGTCTGCTGGAATTATTACAGATGAGGGGGGTTTGACTGCTCATGCTGCGATTGTTTCTAGAGAAATGGGAATTCCGTGTATTGTAGGAACTCAAGAAGCTACAATTAGACTAAAAGAAAATGAAATAATCACCATGGACGGTTATACAGGAAGAATATACAAAGGAAAAGTAGCAGAGACAAAGAGAAAAGAAGTCCTACCAGTAACTACTCAAACAAAAACAAAAATAAAAGTTATAGTAGATTTACCAAGTTTTGCAGAACGTGCTTCTAAATCAGGAATTAAAAAAGTTGGATTAACAAGAATAGAGGGTATAATTGCAGAATCTGGTAAACATCCAGAATACTTTTTAAAACAAAAGAAAATACAGGATTATGAAGAAGTAATATTCAAAGGAGTAAATGATATTGCAAAATATTTTGAAGGATTATGGGTGCGTACCTCAGATGTAAGAAGTGATGAATTTCAAAATCTAGAGGGGGCTCCAAAAGAAATAGAAGCAAATCCTATGCTTGGGTTACATGGGATAAGATATGGAATAAAATACCCTGAGATACTAAAAGCAGAATTAAAAGCACTAAAAAGAGTATCTGAAAAAGGAAAAGAAATAGGACTTCTTCTTCCGCAAGTAATCTCAGTAGATGAAGTTAAAAAAGTTAAAGAATATTTAAAAGAAATAGAATTTACTAAAGCAAAAGTAGGTGTAATGATTGAGACTCCTGCTGCTGTTCAAATAATAAAAGACCTGACAGATGAGGGTATTGATTTTATCTCCTTTGGAACAAATGATTTAACACAGTATATGCTAGCCATAGATAGAGGAAATGAAAAAGTCCAGGATATTTATAATGAGATGAATCCTGCAATTCTTTACCAGCTTGAATTTGTCATAAGAGTCTGTAAAAGACAAAAGGTTGAGACAAGTATATGTGGACAAGCAGGAAGTAGAAAAGAAATGGTAAAATTCTTAGTAGAAAAAGGAATTGATAGCATAAGTATAAATGCAGATGTTGCAAAAGAAATTTCAGATTATATTGCAGAATTAGAGGCAGAGCAAGTAAAAGGAACAGACAAAGAGCCTAGACAATACCAACCAGAAGAGAAGTCCAAAGAAGTAGAAATGCCATTGAAATTCAACCCTGGAATGAAACAATATCAACCAGACCTTGAAAAAATTCAAAAAGACATCCAAACAATTGAAAAAGAAAAACAAGAATATATGGAAGAGCATCCTGATGCTGAAGCAAAAGTCTCTAAAGAATCAGAACCTAGGGAAGAGGAAGTAAATGAGGTTCCTCCTTTTAATCCAGCTGAAGAAGATGATGGAATTCCAGAGATTCGTGGAATAGATAATATAAAAAATAAAGATGAAAAAGAAAAACAAGAGGATGAAGATTCTGGGGAGATTGTAGAAAATATTGATGAAGCCTGTAAAGAAATTGAAAAAGAAAAACAAGAGTATTTAGAAGAGCATTCTGAAGAATCTAAAGAAGATGAAGAATTAGATATTTTTTAAGACAAAGGATTTTTAAATAATAAAACCCTTCTTTACATATGCCAAGAAAAGCTAAAAAAAAGAGTGTGAAAAATAAACCTTTAAAAAAGGTTTCCAAAACAAAAACTTCTAAAAAAAAGAAGACTACTAAAAAAAAGAAGACTACTATAAAAAAACCAAGAGTCTCTTCTCAGAGTGTTGAGATAAAGATGCAGCCAGTTCTAGTTGATAATTTTATTGCTTTACAAAAAGTTATGATAAATCTAGCAAATAAATTAGATGATGTTAGTACAAAAATGGAAAAACTGCTCGATTTATTTGAGCTTTCTGCTAAGAGTCTAGCTAAAAAAGATTTTAAATTAGCAGGAGAGGCAAGTCCAGAAGTTCTGAAAAAATTAGGGGAATTATCAGAACAAAACAAGATAATAGCAAGAGGCTTGACACTAATACATGAAACAGCCCCCGCACCTATGCCCATTTCACCCCCCCAACCAGTTCCTATACCTAACCCAATCCCCCAAACAATAAAAACACCAGCACCAAGAGCAGAAGAATATAAAAGATCCACCTCTTTTAAGCCACTAAATCTTAAGACCTCTAAATAGAATGCAACTTCAAGAAAAATCAGAGGAATTTAAAGAGTTTTTCCTACTAGCATTCACAAGAGAGTTGATTAAAAATTATCTTCAAGAAGGGATTATTAGATTAGAATTTGAAGAAGGAGCTAAAAAAGAACTGGCAAAAGAAAGGGCAAAGGAAGCAGTAAAAGAATTTGAAAGGCCCCTTAAACTTTCTCCAGTAAGACAATTAAAAGCAATAACAGAACAGACTTTCAAACCTCTTCCAAAGCCTTTTTCAATAGGTCCAAAAAGAAGATTAATAATCCCTAAACCAAATCTTCCTACAAGATTGCAGTATATTCAGCCAACCCCCACACCAAGACAATTAGATTTAGGAAGATTAAACCCATTAATTCAAGATCCAAGTGTTCAGGAGATAGGATGTAATGGACCTGATGAGAACATTACTATTAAAAATCCTACTGAAAAAACAACAGGCATAAAATTAAGTAAAGAAGAGATAAACGAAATAATTAATACTTTTTCTCAAGCATCTAGAATCCCAATAAGTGAAGGCATTTTTAGAACTGCTGTTGGAAGCCTGCTTTTATCTGGAATAATTTCTGAAGTTGTTGGAAGTAAATTCATAATAAAAAGAATAAGATATCCCCCTCCAATACACCCACAATTTCTAAGATAATTCTAAAAAAATCTTCTTAAAAAGATACTTGTTAACATAAAAAAAGATATTGCCATCAGTATAATCATTACCACCACAAAAGGTATATTTGCTCTTTTGACATCATTATGTCTTCCAAGATATCTTTTTTTAACATTTCCCTCTTTATCTCTATAGCTTTCATATAAATATGGGCCATAAACTTTTCCATTTTTAACTATGTACCTTTTGTGTGCCATTTTTTACTTTTTCTTAAAAATATTTTTTTGAATAAATTATCTAAAGGAGATAATTTCTCAGGTCTCCTTCTCTCTTTTTTTATTTCTTTTAAAGGTTTTGGCTTTGGTGTAACTTCAGTTGGAAAAATCTTAGTAATTTTTTCTTTAGGTTTTCTTGAAATAATTTTCTTAACAAAAGTCAGAAATTCAGCTCTTGGACCTTTTGAAGGTTTTTTAATTAAATCTGAAAAATTGAATTTTGGTTTCTCTTTTATAGGTCTTAGTATAATTTTTCTTGGGCTCTTTTGTCCTTTCATTGTCTCTTCAACACCCTTTAAATACTCAGTAGGTAATTTTTGCCTTCCAGCCTCTTTAATATAAGAAATAATTGCATGCCCTTCCACCTTCCAGATTCTTACTAATATAAATACAAATATTCCAGCTAATAAAGCTATCAATGACCAAAATAACCAATTAAAAAAAGGCTTTTCTTTAAATGCGCACTCTTTTTTATCTAACCTATTAAACTCAGTCCCACACTTATTTAAATCAATCCAATCATAAGCATAACTATACTTGTCTCTTTCTAGACACTCTGTCCAATTATATGTCCAATTCTCTTCACAATAATTTCTAGATTCTACTGGTTTATTAAATTCAGTTTCACATAGATTTAAATCAAAACATGTCCTATTTTGAAGTTCATTTAAAAATTCACTCCAACCTGTGCAAACCCAGTCTTCTTCACATATTAAAACACACCCATAATCCACACACTCATAATACTCATCACACTCCCCACAACTTCCACCACAACCATCCTCTCCACACTCTTTTCCTACACAATCAGGCGTACATGCTGCAGCTCCTCTACCTCCCCCCCCTCCCCCAGTAGTACATAAACTAGTATCAAATAAACAACTAGCACTACAAGATAAAGTTCCTCCATCAAATCCTTGAGTAATACAAGTCTCTTCACTTAAGTTAGTCAAATCACACTCTTCTCCAGTCTCAATAATTCCATTGCCACAAATAGGATCACAAATATCATCATAACCATCTGCATCATAATCAAATCCTGTATTAATCTCTCCTAAGCACATATCACATGCAAGAGAACCAGCATATAATGTTGTATAAATCCCTTCTGTTACATTATCATTATCCATATCAGCTTTTGCACATGTCCAACCACTTCCAGAACTTGAGAGATTATTACACACATAAAATACTTTTCTTCTTGAAAGAACATAATCTCCATCTACATCACTTACATTAATTCTAATATAATATATTCCATCTGTTAGTGAGATACCTGCTGTGAACAAATCAATTGTTCCTGAACATCCTAAGAGATTTCCAGATTCAGACTTAGTTATAGTTGTAGTATATATTGTATTTCTAGAAGAGTTTTCAAGAATAAGATTACAATTAGTAGAACCCCAATTATCATTTGTTGCTGTTGTAAAATTAAAATCACTGGTATTTAATTCAACAATACTAGAATTGTAAAAGATTCTATTAAGTCTATGATTCAAAGTGGTTTCAATTGGTTTTACATTTACTGCAAAACTTGAATAATTATAAGGGCCAGTATTGTCTGCTCCATCACGAGCTGAAGCATTTACAATATAATTAGAATAATCTTGTGTAATTGAACCTGAACTAATTATACAACTAGAGCCTGTTATGCTTTGTAAAAATCCATTAAGAATATAATAACATCCACAAATATCTGAAGAATCAGAAGTAGGTTTTGCTTTAAAGTCAAGAGTATCCCCATAATATATTTCAACTGTATTTGATATGTCTCCTCCAACTTCAATCTTAGTTATATTTGGTGCGATATTCTCGTAAAGTTGAGTATACAATGTACTTTCTTTTATTTCATCATTTGGTTGTGCAAGAAGTTTTAAAGGATAACCATAAGAAGCTTGTGGAGTTCCTGGAGTCTCACAAGTAAGAGTTATATTAAATTCAGACAAAGTTCCTGAATACTGAATTGTTCCTGCATAACCTGTTGATTCATTGATCCAAGTGAATCCCTCTCCATTATCTATTAAACTACATTGTGTAGTATTATATGCAAAAGGAGTTCCAGGAGGATTTGCACCTATAGAAATCACAATAGAATCATGAGATTGGTCACTCCACAATGTAAGAGTATAATTAGTATTTACATAAAGCTTACTAGAATGAAGATAATAAACAGAACCATCTCCTCCTATTCTACTTAAACTAGAAGAAGGAACAGTTATACAAGAAGAATGATTCCATTCTACACCATGTGTTGAATCAATACAACTTCCAACCCCATAACAACTTGAATCACTACAATCTGCATAACCATCATTATCATTATCAAATCCATCTGTACAATTAGATTCTGTATTCTGCATAATCATTCCATTTAATAAAGCAACCCCATTACAACCAGTATCAGAATAATCTATATTTCCATCATCATCATTATCTTTTCCATCTGTACATTCATTCAAATTATTCTCTAAAACACAAAATGTTCCATAATAAGATGCTAATTCATTTGAACAATCTGAATCTTCACAATCTTTACCAGAAGAACCAGAATCATAAATACCTGCACCATCATCATAATCATTATCTATATCATCTGCACAACTCTCCCAAGTATAATTTTCAATTGAAGGACATGGTCCACAACTTTGGAATTTTGCCCAACAATCTGTATAATTAAGATAAGAAGTATTGTAGGCCCATTGTAGATTATTAACTCTATCGTATCTTCTATCAACACAACTTGTTTCACCATCAAAATCATTATCAAGAGAGTCTCTACAAAAATCATATTGGAATAATTCAAATTCTCTCGTCATACATTTTTGAGAAGAATTATTAGGATTTACAACATTCAAACAATCAGGATCATCACAATCAAATCCTGTTGATGAATTTAAAGTATAATTACTACCATCCCAATAATATGCATCCAAGTCATTATCTATATTGTCAAAGCACTGGCTTGCATTAAACTGTCCTGTTGCATTAAGTGTTTCATTTGTCTGGCAGTTGCCTTGCCCAAAACAATCATAATCATCACAATCAGCACCAGTGGCGTCCAAGCCAGGATCTGGTATATAGATTCCCTTCCAATTATTAGAACTTCCTTGTAAATGAGCATCATAATCATTATCTAATGAATCAGCACAAGAAAGATTTTCAAATAAAGGACATACTCCAGAATCAGTATTAGATCTTCCCCAACAAGAATATGCATCAAAACAATCAATATAATATATTCCTTTTGTTATGCAATCATTATTTCCAAGACTAGAATTACAATAAAATGAATCTACTAACCAACTTGTAGAATTATCTGCATCATTATCAAAATAATCTAAACAAGAACTTGGAGTTGAAGAATAATTATTCTCTCCTTCATTTGTTTTTTCACAAAATACAGGTGTTCCCCCTGTAATATATTTTACAGGAGTTCCAGAAGCATTATAATAAGCACCTATACTCCCATTACAATTACTGTCAGAACAATCTACATAACCATCCCCATCATTATCAAATCCATCCCAACAAGTGGTTTCAGGAGATTCACAATAAATTAGATCACTATTTGATGTTATTCCTATTTGTTCTCCTAAACAATCAGAATCCTTACAATCAAAATTATCATTAAAATCCAAATCATTATCTTTATTATCATTACAAGAATGATTTGAAGTTTGTGTTCCTGTTATATATATTCTTTCATGTGGAAGATTTGTATCATTTTCATCCCAATTACTTGGTGCATTAGAATCAACTATTAAATTAAGATTTGATTCAGGAGTCACAGCTCCACCATAACCAACAAGAAGTTCAAATGTTTCTGTAGAAGTGGTTGTATAATTCAAATACATAACTTGATCAATTGTTCTTGAACTAATTGTCTCTTTTGTCTGATATGAAACATTATTTTCACCTAATTCATCATTTGCAAGAACATAACCACTTGTGGAATAATTATATTTGCCATAACTAAAAAAAGTATTAATTTCATTTATTGCATTTGTTACATAACCAGATACACTTGTCATATAAAATCTTACTTTTAATGTTCCATCAGGTTTTATTTTATAAGTATAATAATAAGGTATTGTTTTTCCAGAAACACTTATTGTTCCTTCACATATATTTGTATCAGAACTGCAGCTGGCACTTTGTATCTCATACTCTGAATTCAAAACATTAAATCCTGTAATACCCAACCCCCCCCTATTTCCATAAGGATATATTGTAAGATTTGGATGATTATCAAAATAACCTGTAGAATTTGGACAAGTGAAATAAGGTATTCCTAAACAATCAGAATCATTACAATCAATAAGACCATCTCCTTCATTATCTATGCCATCATGACATTGCATTTCTATTGTATTATAATCAGATTTCTTTGATGAAAAAACAAGATCTCCTCCCCAATGCCCTTTTACACTATTATTAAAGTATTTTCCAAGCTGACTAAGATAAGCTCCTAAAGCCCTATCCATATCACCACTTTCAATAAGACCAGACCAATCATTCTCATGAACAAATATAAGATTATTAAGACTATCATTATAATAATCCACTCCATTATTTACTTCACAAGAAGTTAAAATCCAAGGAACACTTCTATTTATAGCGCCATTTGTTAAATTACCAATAGTATAATTCAGGCTTATATTCTCGCCATTTAATTCTCCGTGAGTTGTTGAAATTGTCAGTATACTATTATTTGAAAGAGTTATATTACACGAAGCTGTACCAGCAGAAGCTGTTATATTCGCCAGAGTTATATTTAACTGATGCATATGAGTTCCATATAAAACAGCACTTAGATTATCACAAAACCTATCATCATTTGTATCTGGAGTTTTATCACATGTTGAAGAATCACCACTTGAACCATCATAACAACAAAAAGGTTCAAGTATTCCTTCTGTCATATAAATTGTTAAATTGCCACTTGGTTGCGTGAGGCTTAAATTTGTCTGATTCTCAGCATACTCTCCCCAAGGAGTTGTTGTATTTGCTTTTACTATATACTCTCCTGCAACACTTGGAGTTGTAAATACAATATTATAATCTCCTGTTAAATTTGTAAGACTAGAATTATAAAAACTATCATTTACAAAAATAGATACATTTGAATTTTCTACATAAAAACTATTATTCTTAACTTTTCCATAAGCATAAATATTTCTATTAGTTGCAGTCTCATTTTGTGATAAAAATATTGAGATATTAATTGGATAATCACATATATTATCATAACCATCTGCATCATCATCAAGTCCTGTATTAATCTGTCCTAGACACATATCACATGCAAGAGAACCACCATATAGGGTTGTGTAAATTCCTTCTGTCCAATTATCTTGGTCAAAATCAGCTTTTGCACATGTCCAACCACTTCCAGAACTTGAAAGATTATCACAAACATAAAATACTTTTTGATCAGACTGAACTATATCTGCATCATTATCACTAACATTAATATAAACCTGATATAAACCATCTTGATTAGGTGTTGGAACTGAACCAGAGCACATTATCTGATTACCACTTCCAATCTTAGTTACAGTTCCTGAATCTATTTGGCTTCCTGATGAATTAATCACATAATAATTACATATAGCTGAATCAAAATTATCAGTTGTTGCAGTTGTAAAATTAGCTGTTATATTAACAGATTCATTTTGATAATAAAATGGCTCACTTCTATCTAAAGAAGAAAATGTTGATATAGGCATTACATTAATTGTTATAGTTGTATCTCCTGCATAACTTCCTGTATTATAAGCCGCATCAGTAGCTCTTGCTTTTACTAAATAACTGCTTTGGTCAGCTGTATATGTCTTAATATACTCACAATAACCATCAGAAGAATCAACAATTTCTCCATTTAAATTAAAAGTACATTTACATATTTTAGAAGCATCACTTGTATTTGCCCTATAACCCACAGAATCATTATAAAGTATATTTGCAATAAGTGAAGAAAGAGGTTCTATTTCTATCTCTGAAACAACTGGAGCAGTATTCTCATAAACAGCAACACTTCTACTCTCATCTCCTTGTTCTGTACCAGCTGTTAATTGATTTGTTATAGAAATAGGATAAGACTCTGATTGAGGTGAACTTACTCCTCCACAAGTTATGTTTATATCAAATCCAATAAGAGGATTTGTTTCATTAACCTCAGTTGTACTCTGAATAGTTCCTAAAGTGCTTCCTGTAGGAATCCAATTTAATTTAGTACTTCCTACTACACTACAATTAGTTGCATCATAAGGAAATGGATCTGTTGGAGGGGAATTCTTTCCAAGAACCATGCTAATGCCTACGTAACTACCTGTTCCAATAAATCTTATTGTATAATTAGTATTAACATAGTGACGTGAGTAGTGTTGTGTGGATATTGTTGTAGTTCCGACTTGATCTGAACTAGTCCAGTAAGGCACAACTGTACAAGAATCAACACTCCATGCTGATTCACATGGAGAAACACCTCTACAATTAGGATCAAGGCAATCTATTTTTCCATCTACATCATTATCTAAATTATCATTACATGTTAATTCTGTTGCATGTTCACAATAACCAGTAGCGTTACAATCTGAATCAGCACAATCAGCATAATTATCCCTATCATTATCAAACCCATCAAAACAAGAAGTTTCAGTACTCTCGCATCTTTGTCCAGAAGAAGTATCTCCTATTTCTCCTAAACAATCTGAATCAGCACAATCTGTAACTCCTGATGGCATTGTATGGTCATTATCTATATCATCTGCACAACTCTCCCAAGTATAATTTTCAATTGAAGGACATGGTCCACAATCTCCAAATTGTTTATTACAATCAGGGTCAGTACAGTCAATTCCTCCTTGGTCCCATCCAAGATAATTATCAGCATCATTATCATAATTATCTGCACAAAATTGATATCCTAGTGTTAAATTAAACTCTTGTGTAAAACATGTCTCATCTGGATCATCAGGATTTGTAATTCCAAGACAATCTGGGTCAGCACAATCAATAAGTGCTCCAGGACCAGTCCATTGCATAGAAGGATTATCTAAATCATTATCTATATTATCAAAACATTGAGATGCATTAAAATTTCCAAATTTATTCACACCTTCGTTTGTTGGACACATTGCACTATAAGTTGCATTTGTATAATTTATACCTCTACAATCATAATCTCTACAATCATTTCCAGTGGTTGAACTACAACTAAGAGTATTTGAACCATCATCATAATCATTATTTATTCCATCATGACACCACTGTTCTGTAAGATTTTCATATAATGGGCAAGGAAGTGAAATACTTGTGCCTCCTTTTTGCCAACACTCTACTGAATCACAACAATCAATATTTAATAAAGGGCCATAAGAAGATACAGCATCCTGGTCATTATCAAAAAGATCTGTGCATGCAGTTGTCCATGGATATGTAGAATTATGAGTAGAATTTACAGAACCAGCGCCTTCATCATATTCACATTTAATAGAAAGATTTTGATAATCTCCTGGTTGTAAATTACATTCAGAATCAGCACAATCATAATCTCCATCTGCATCATTATCAAAACAATCATAACAAGTTTGTTCTGAACCATATTCACAAAATGCATCCCCACTAGTACAATTTAGGCCCCCTTTAAATCCATCACAATCAGAATCAGCGCAATCAGTAGAATAATCAAGATCATTATCTGCAGGAGTATCAGCACAAGTCTCAGTTATATCTGGAGACATTGTCTCACTCTCATTCCAATTACTCGGAGCACTTGAATTTATTTCAAGGGGGATATTTTCTATTAATAGACTATCTCCATAATGTGTTATTGATAAAGAAAAATCATGAGAACCTTCACTATAAGTAGTTAAATTAACATACATAACATAATCTAGGTCTCCTGAATAAGTACAAGGATCTTCAAAGGTTTTATATGCAATATCACTTGTATCATCACTAGTTAGATTATGAGAACCAGGAGCTGCATACTTACCATAACCACTCCAGTTACCCTCTTGAAGATTTGTTATAACATATGATGCATAACGATTACTTGGATCATTAAAAGAGCCTGAATCAAATCTTACTTTAAGTGTTCCATCTGGTTTAACATATTTAGTAAAATAATATCTAATTGATTTTCCTCCAATACTTAAATCTTCCCAACAAATATTATTTACACAATCTGCACTGCCTGTATAATTAAATGAAGGATCTCCCATATATACATGATCAAGACATGAATAAGTTATTCCATTACAATCAGTATCATCACAATCATAAGCTTCATCTTTATCATTATCTTCATTATCATGACACCAAGCTTCAACCCCAGCACCCAAAGCCATTTTAGAAGCAAATGCAACATCCCCAATATAATCACAATAGTTAGTATTATTAAAATACACTTTACTAAAGCCATTATAACAGTCTAAAGCACTTGCTGCATCATCTGTTCCAGAATCAAATTTACTCCAGGAATTTCCATGTACATAAATTGATTTATTTAAACGATTTCCATATGCTGAATCATTTGTATATAATACTGTAGAACCTGATAAAAGAGAACAATTATACACATACCAAGGAGCAGACTTATTTATTGAATCAGTTGTGTCATTAAGAGTATAACTCAAAGTATCATTTTCATTTGAAATATCTGTTGTGGTTTTATTAACAATAAGTATAGTATCATTTGACATTTTTATTTTACACTCAAGAGTATTTCCAGAAGTAGCTGTTAAATTAAGGAAAGTGATATTAAAAGTGAATTTATGATTTCCCCATGTAACACTTGCATTATATGGTTCATAAATACCTTCTGGAAAGGTTATATTATTCCAGGCTATGAGTGTTGTATCTTGCTCTATACTCCATTCACTTGCTTCGTAACCTGCATCAATTGATTGCACAGACCAGTAATATGTTGAATTATGACTAGGAGTTATATTAATACTTTTTCTCTGCATCATATTTCCAAAATAACCAGCATTTGGACTTGAAGAACCTCCATAAGTGCCACTCATTATGTCATTTGCACCAGGAGAAGTTCCTATTCTTAAATTATAATACAAAGATTGATTTGGTGTTTCTGAATCATTTGCATCATCCCAAGAAAGACTTAATTTATTCTCATTAGAATCATAATTTGTAATAAAAGAGGTGGGAGGGTTTGGAATAGAATTAGCTGTTATCCATAGATTTTCATACACACCAGGAACATACATATAATCTGTACCATTCCACCAATATCCAAGGATAATCAAATCAAGATCTTTATCATTATCTATATCTTGGAAGGCAAGGGCACCACCACCTTCAGTTGCATTTAAACCCTCTTGCCATGTTGAATTTTCATTTAAAGTTGTTCCATTATTAATATATATTTTAGTAACTCTCGAAGGGGTATAACCCTCTCCTGTTAATGCAAAGTCAAGATCTCCATCATTATCAATATCACCAAGAGCAGTTCCTTGAAATGTATGTGTATTAATACGAGTTAAATTTGCCTGCCATGTTGAATTTTCATTTAAAGTTGTTCCATTATTAATATATACCTTTACAAACTTTTGACCTGTAGGAGGATATCCTGCTAATACTAAATCAATATATCCATCATTATCAATATCCCCAAATGATGTTGAACTAAAACTTACATTTACTAAGGGGTTTATCCAGGAATTATTAATATTAAATGTTGTCCCATTATTTATATAAAAGTTTGAATAACCACCAGGAACACTACCAGTAGTGGTTCCTGTTACAAATAAATCAAGCAATCCATCATCATTTACATCTGCAAGGTCAAGGGCTCCCCTATATACGTCAATTATATTTGCATCCCAAGATGTGTTGTGATTTAAAGTTGTCCCATTATTTGTATAAATCCTAACATAATCTGTACCAGTATTATTTGCTCCTGAAACAACCAAATCAATCAAACCATCATTATTTATATCTACTGCATCACACGAACCTCTTAAAACTCCTTGAAGTTCTGCCTGCCATGTTGAATTTTCATTTAAAGTTGTTCCATTATTAATATATAATTTTGCAATCCTTGAACCATTATACCCTATCATTGTTAAATCTAAATCAGCATCATTATCAAAATCAGCCCAAGCAATACATCCTTCATCCATTTCTGTGAAGTTTTCATTCCATGATTGGTTTAAGAAAAAAGTGGTTCCATTATTAGAATAAACAGATACATGAAATGAACCATTAGAACCCATAACTGCCAAATCAGGATACTCATCATTATCAACATCACCAAATGCCAATTTTACACCATAATACCCTGGCAGATTTTGGCTCCATGTATCTTCTTTTTCATAATAATAAGTGGCATTATATTGAACTTCTAAATAAGGATCATTACTTCCCTCTGAAGTAGTTAAAGCATCAAAAAAACGAATTTGAAAACAAGGAACATTAGTTGGACCATTAAAAGAATAAGCATCCCATTGTGTACTGCTATCAATTTTATTTTGCAATCTAGTCACATTTAGATCAAATGACTTATAATCACTACCTGAACTTAAATTAGTATAATTATAATTACAAACCAGACTATAATCCCCAGTATCTAATGTTCCAAAATCATTAATTTCGCATAGGTAAGAGTTAAAAGTATCAGTATTCTCTTTATAAATATAAAGTTTAGTAGAATTTATTGTTGTTCCAGAAAGTGAAGAAATATCAAATTTCAAAAAAGATCTATAATTAACAGCTTGTGTACAAGCAGGATAATTCCAAGCAAGGCCAGATCTCATAAAAGAACCAGTTGAATCAACATTCCCCAAGGAATCAACTTGGCCATCATTAGAATCAGAATAAATTCTTTTAGAAACAGTTGTAGCTATCCCCCTAATCATAGGAATAATTTCTTCAGTTTCATTTTCTATTGTTTCATTTATTGTCTGATTAATTTCAGGCTCTAGGATTGGTTCTGGTTCAGAAGGTTCTACTGGTAAAGTCCTTGTTCCTTCATTTGGTTGTTCTACAACTTCTATCTGTGTAGTATCACTGAATAATTCAATTCCATCATAAACAAAAACAACACTTAATTCTCCTTCTTCCGCAGAAATATTAAGGTCATCTAAAGGAATTTCAATATCTCTACTCTCCTCACCTAAATAATCTGTAGTAACAATAGCCTGGTTACCTTCAATACTTAATTCAATCTCTTGTTCAGATGAGGTAATCTCTGCTGTTTGATTTTCTTGTAAATCATAAACAAAACTCCCATTTGCTTTTACTTCTCCTTCAACTTCTTCAACTAATTCTAAAGAAGTTTTTCCAGTAAGTAATCCAATAAAATCTGAGATTATATTTCCAGAAATCCCTCTTTGCCCAGATTCATTTTCTTCTGGAGTTTCATTTTGTTCTGATGGAGAAATAGTCTCATTAACTTCTTCATATATTCCTAAAATAAAAGAAACAAGAGGAAACCTAGGAGTATCAGGTAGTCCAAAACCTGAGCCACTTCCATTAAGAGTTGTTGTATCCACAAAAAAGTAGCCCTGAGTTTCCTCCTCTTGTATAAGCTCTTGTAAAAAGTATGAATAATCATTTCCAGCATGAGAAATTATAACCTGGGTTGAACTTGGAATAAGTTCTGATTGTTGTAGAACAAAAACCATATTGCCACGAAGAATTTGTCCATCCCCATACACATCATCTAAAGAAACAGTAGCTTTTCCTGTAAAAGGAAGATTAAAAAAAAGTAAGAATAATAAAAGAGCTGATACAATAATAAAACCAATAAAAATAGGTTGTTTCTTTTTTTGTTCTACATGTTTTCCAAAGTATCTTTTTTTAACATTTCCCTCTTTATCTCTATAGCTTTCATATAAATATGGGCCATAAACTTTTCCATTTTTAACTACATATCTTTTATGTGCCATTTAAAACCTTTTTTCTTTTAGACTCTCTCTTGTTTCATTTATAGATTTTTTAGCAATATCACTCCCAGGTGCTTCTCTAGTTATTTTTCTGAGTTTTACTTCAGATAATTTTGGTTTTACAAAGAAATCTTTTATTTTTCTCAAAAGAGGTTTTTGTTTTTCTATTTGTTTTTGTTCTTTATAACTTTTAACTTCTTTTTCAGAAGAAGCCATTTCTCCAATTTCTGGTTTTGTTGCATTAATCCCTCTTTCAGTAACTGGTTTTCCAGGATAAGGCTCACCTGAAAAGACTCTTTTTATGAATCCAAAAAGACCAATACTTGGCCTTTTCTCTTTTTCAGGAATTATAAAATATCTTGGGCTCTTTTGTCCTTTCATAGTCTCTTCAACTCCTTTTATATAAAGAGGGGATTTCTGTCTTCTAGATTCTCTGATGTAAAACAAAATCATTTTACTATCCATCCAGATTCTTGTTGCTGTAAGTATGAATAATCCTCCCCATAAGAATATCAATAACCAGAATAACCAGTCAAAGAAAGACACTTTTTCTACGCACTCTGGACAAGAAGGCCCTCCACAATCAACATCCTCTTCATCATAATTCTTTATACCATCATAACAATAATCACAATAACCAGTAAACTCAGTAGTTATAAATGATATATCTACTCTACTTAATTCAGTAAATCCTATTTTTTCTTCTTTGACTCTGCTTACAAGTTTATTAGTAAGCTCTTCATAGACTTCAACATAAGTATCTTCACACCACTCTACTACCCTAGCATTAATAGGAACAGCAACATCACATGGTTTTTTATCTGTTTTTGGATTTGCACATCCAGTGCTGTCAACACATTCTCTTTTTTGAACACCCATTGGCATTATGTTCTCTTCTAAAACATCTTTAAGAGTATAATCAACTTCGCAGATTCCCCAATCTTCACATTCCCAAACAGGAATACAACCCTCTCTTTCTTCTTCAGGGACTTCCTCGCAACTCTGAGATTCTGCTGGTTTATCTAACTCAGTACTACAATTATTTAAATCATTACAGGTTCTATTCTGTGTTCCATTTACACAAATTCCCCAATTAGTACAAGTCCAGTTCTCCATACAAACACATTGATAATTAACACATTCATAACTTTCATTACATTCTCCACAGCTTCCACCACAACCATCATCACCGCACTCTTTTCCTGCACAATGACGAGTACATCCTCCACCGCCTGGCGGTTGTTCTGCTACATATGTTGTTCCAAATACACCAAAATCACTAAAAGATGTTACATTCTTATATACAATATTATTTATTGTGTCAACTGCTGAGCCAGATACTACTCCCCAAGCCCCACCATTATGTCTATACAATCCTAAAGTAGATTCATCATTTATAGCTGAAGGAATATCTGAATTAAGATAGCTAATGTTAAGGTCTATTGATGATGTACTTGTGTAATTTGAAAGATTTGCATATTTGCCAAGAGCTGTTTTTCCAGAGGGTGCTGATGCAGGGGATTCAACTGATTTAATTTTTATTCCATCTCCATATGTAAAAGCTAAGGATGTTGGATGTGCTATTCCTATTGTAAGATTATTAATGATATTCCCTATTGAATTATCATTTGAATAGAAATCCCATAGGGTATTATTTTGGAGAATATTATTGGTTATAGTATTGTTTGAGGATGAATTTAGATAGATTCCATAGCTATTTTTATCAATAGTATTATTTATTATTATTGTAAGGTCTTCACCATCGATATAAACCCCCTTATTTATATTGTTTCTTATTATGTTTTTAATAATTTCATTATAATTAGATATAAATGCCGGAGGGTCGATATGGATTCCATTATCATTATTATTAGTAATATTATTGTTTTTTATTATATTATAAGATGATTCTTCTATAAAGACCCCATCATTTGTATTATTAAAAATGCTGTTGCTTGTTATATTATTGCTGTCAGATAAAGAATACATATAAATTCCATAATGATTATTATTTATTAGAGTATTATTTTCTATTAGATTCTCTTCAGCCGTCACCAAAAGAATTCCACTTTCTGTAATTTTTCCTCCATCCCCATTATCTATTATTTGGTTATTAGTTATGGTATTATTAGGCGCCTCTATAACGATTCCATCATCTGTATTATCTGTAATATTATTATAATTTACTATATTATCAGAAGAACCCATATAAATTCCATCAAAACTATTTGTTATATCATTATAATTTATTGTATTATTTCCAGATGAATCTAAAAATATTCCAGTAAGAAGATTATTTGTGATATTATTATAATATAATATATTGCTATTAGAGGATGATTCTAAATAAATCCCAGTATCCTGATTATCAAATATATCATTATCTGTAATATTATTATTAACAGATCCATAAAAATAAATTCCATATAAAGTGTTATTATAAATTGTATTATTTATCACATTACTATTATTAGCTGCATATAATGAAACCCCATGATTATTACCATAAACAATATTATCCAACAAATTATTCTTGCTTGAATTATAAAGGTAAATCCCGATGTCTGAATTATTATAAACATCGTTTTCTGTTATATTACACTCAAATGTATTATTGAAATAAATTCCATAGGTATTATTATAGATTGTATTATTTACATAAGTACTATTATCTTCATTATATACATAAATACCATAAGTGTTATTCCAAATCGTGTTATTTTCAAATTTATTATATGAAATTGGGCCGCCGCCACCAGCTGCAGCAGGTACTTCATTACACACACCATATGTTGAGCCATAATGATTGTAGATAAAGTTATTTGTGATATTGTTATAAGAGCCGATTATATCAAGACCATTTGAATTATCTGAAACATTATTATTATCAACAAGAGTATAATTAGTAATATTTAATATAATTCCATATTCTCCATTAAGTCTAACTATATTATTCCTTACTATTGTAAGATTTTCATTCTTAAGATAAATCCCATTATTATTATAAGTTACATTATTATCATTTATAATATTTCCAGATGAATCCTCTACATAAACCCCTTCACCTGTATTTTGATATATATTATTATTTGTTATATTATTATTCTTTGAGATTACTGTCAAAAAGAACCCTTCAGAATTATTATAGATATTACTTTCCGTTATAGTATTATTAGATGAGGTGTATAACCTTATTCCATCATAGGTATTATTATAAATTGTGTTGTTTATTATAGTATTATTTTCTGAATAATCATATAAATAAATTCCATACCAAATATTATTATAAATTATATTATTTTCTAAAAGATTATAGGATGAGTCTTCTATAAATATACCTTGAAATGAATTTAAATATGAGGTAATATTTGTAAAATTATTATTATCTGAAGATTTTATGTAAATTCCATGCTTTGTATTATTATATGAATTTATATCTGTTAATTTAAGGTTAGATGAAGAAGATAAAGAGATTCCATCATCGCCATTATCATAAGCATTTATATTAGTAAGATTATTATTAGAGGAAGATCCTATATAAATTCCATCAAAACTATTATTATAAGTTGTTACATCAGTGATTCTGTTATTTGAAGAAGAAAATATTCCAATTCCATATATTGTATTTTTAGATGTATTTATTATCTCTATTGTATTATTATTAGATGAAATTGAAAGGTAAATTCCATGACTATTGTAAAAAGCATTTACATTAGTAAATATATTATTATTACATGAACTTGATAAAGAAATTCCACGACTATTATTAGAAACATTTATGTCAGTAAAATTATTACTATAAGCTGAATCATATAAAGAGATTCCAGGATTAGTATTATTATTTGCATTTATATTGGAAAAAGTATTGTTATTAGAAGATTTTATATAAACTCCCTCTCTATCATTATTATTTGCATTTATATTGGAAAAAGTATTGTTATTAGAAGAGGATTCTAAATAAATCCCTTCATTGACATTATTATTTGCATTTATATTGGAAAAAGTATTGTTATTAGAAGAGGATTCTAAATAGATTCCACCATAATTATTATTAGAAACATTTATGTCAGCGAGGTTATTCTCAAATGAAGAACGTAATGTGAGTCCATAACCTCCATTAGTTGTGCTGTTATAAATTGTTATATTAGTAAGTGTGTTATTAGATGAGGATTCTATGTAGACTCCACGACCACTATTATACACTATTGAGTCAAAGATTGTACTATTAAACGAATTATATATTGCTATTCCTCTACTACTATTAGAAGCATTTACACTATTAAAGGAATTATTAATCCCTGCAGAATATAAATAAACCCCAAATATACTATTGTATGTTGTTATATCAGTGAATGTGTTATTACTTGTAGATGCCCAAAGCAAATCAATACCAATATCATTTCCATATGCTATTATATCAGTGAATGTGTTATTAGATGAATAAGTAAGTAAAACCCCCCTACTAACCCCTGACTTGCCATTGTCATAGGCAGTTATATTATTAAATATGTTATGATGAGAGTGGTCTATATCAAATCCATCACCTCCACTACCATGACCGTTTTCAAATGTGATTATATTATAAAACTCATTTCCATCTGCATAATCAAGGTTGATTCCATCACTAAAATTAGAGATTATACAGTTTTGTATTATATTATAATCTTTGTTTGTGATGTATATACCTCCTGTTCCAGTATCAGTACCGTCAATAATATGATTCTGGCAGTCAAATGTTTTATTATCTGTTGGAAAAGTTATACAGGTTCCAGGATGATTAGTTATATCTGCTGTCAAAGTAACAACATCACAGCTAGGATTATTGAGTTTTGATTCGCAATCAGAGCAATTTATACAGGAGCAATTTACTTCTTGTATTGTCAAATTGACACTCATATTATAACTACTATAATTTACTCCATCATATGCCCTAGTCTCACAACTCCAATTCTCTCCAATTGAAGTATTTCCACTTAAAAGAGTTGAAACACTAACAAGAATTCCAGAAGTATAATTTTCTAGGGTATTAAAGCTAATATTTTGAATTCCATTCTTATACCAGAACCCATTATAGGTTACATTATCCCCTTCTGCATCAGTTGCATTTGCCCAACAAGTTAGGTTTTCATCTGTTGCATTTGTCCCAGATGTTGAATTAAGAATTGGTTGTGTCTGTGTTGGAGGGGTGTTTACATATTCCCCAGCTGAATAAGTAGTAAAGTGTGTAACATTAAAATAAAAATTATTATCAGTATAATTTATTACATTGCAAATTTCTGAAGAACATGGAGCACCATCTCTTAAAACAATAGGAGTTTCTGTAAAAGTCAAATTATATAATACAATATCTGCAGAGACATTCAATCCAGGCACCATGCTTGAATTTACAAATATAGAATTATTACTAATACTTAATTCATTAAGTGTAAAGTTTACATCCATAAAAGTATTACTACCATAATCAATTGTTCCATTTGCATTTGTTAGATTTAAGATAGCATTTGCACTGTTTGTAATATTTACTAAATCAAAATACCCACTAATTGGAGTTATTGCACCAAGATTATTATTGTTATCTGTTTTTATATTTCCATAAAGTTGTGTTGAATTTTTTGTATAAACAGTTCCTGATCCAGCATTCTGATAACCAGTTCCACCATATGTAGAGGTTGTTCCAGTAAAGCTATCTGTTGTGTAGAATATTGCAATTCTTCCTCCTGCTCCTCCTCCACCTTGAAAATTACCATAGGCATTACCTCCATTTGTAGTTATTGAACCAGTGCCAGTTATAGTATTTGTAATAAGATATATTGAACCACCAGAACCTGCACCACCATCATTATTATCAGAACATGAAGGCCTATTGTTACCATCAGCAGATATTGTTCCAGAAACATTTAGAATATCTGCTACATCAAGAATTATAATCCCGCCTCCATCACTTCCAGTACATGATTGACCTCCACCACCACCAGAACCCAAATCAATTGGGTTAGTTATTGAATCATATGTTGTGCCTCCAGAATTGGCATTGTTAGCACCTGCGCCGCCAATTCCTCCATGACCAGCGCCTCCGCCACTATTAGTAGAACTTTTAATTCCCCCACCATCACCATTGCCATTTGTGCCAGTACTTCCACCAGCATAACCTTTTCCAGTTGTATTAATTGAACCTTCAATCAAAGCATCATCTAAAACTGTTATGTTCAGCCAGTATTGTTTTGATGCTAAATTATCTGAATGAGCTAGAATACTATCTGAAGCAATTGTTAAATTACCTAAAGTAAAATTACCATTCCATGTAGATGTACTGTTAACAGTTGCATCAGCTGTTCCTGTAAAGGTTCCATTATTGGTAAGAGTGGTATTATGGCTAAGAAATGTATCTGTTACATTAACTGTTAAAGTACTGTTGATTGTAACAATGGATAATCCTTCAAGAATCAAGGATGTTAAGTTAATGGTTGATATTGGTGTTGAACAACTTACAGGGGTTTCATTATTATCAATTATCAAGATGTCGGTATTTTGAAATTCATCTTTTTTATAGATTGTACCAGCACCACCATAACAGTAATCTGGAGCTGTATAATAATAACCTAACCTACCATAAGCAGACATTGTGCCTGTAAATAAATCTGTTGTATAATAGATTGCTATTCTTCCTCCTGCTCCGCCACCACCATGATAAGCTCCAGAGGCATTGCCTCCATCTGCTGTTATTGAACCAGAGCCAGTCAAAGTATCAGCAACAATATAAATAGATCCTCCTGAACCTGCCCCTCCCTCATTATTTGATCCTTGGTTAGGCACGTCTTTGCCTTTAGCATAGATTCCTCCAGAAACATTAAGTTTATCTGACACATTGATAAGCATAGCACCACCACCAGAACTTCCAGCCCGAAGCTCACCCCCCCCTCCACCAGAACCAGGTTCTATTGGTTGGGTTACTGAACCATATGCTGGGCCACCAGGCATTCCATTTAAAGTTGTTTGATGACCTCCCCCCCCAATTCCACCATGGCCTGCTCCACTACCACTATGAATGCCTCCTGCTTTTCCTTTTCCTGGGCCACTTCCATCAGAATTTGGTCCACCCCCACTAAAACCTTTTCCAGTTGAATT
>CAZRQO010000004.1:0-20927 GCA_964602425.1 Candidatus Woesearchaeota archaeon
TATGAAATTTCAATTAAAAAGGGTAATAGTTAAATCTTCAACTTCTCCTTTATTTCCTCCCCTCACTCCTCCAATTTAGAACAATCCTCCCCATCATACTCAAACAAATCTCCGAGGCCTTCATCTATGATTTCCTTGTTGATTAAGCTATTGTCAACCCATACCCATCTCAAAAGCCTTCCATACTTGTCTGTTGTGTTTCCTTCTAGTGTTATGTTGTCTTCATAAAGAAGTCGTCCTCCAAGAAAGCTTACTGCTTCATCATAGCCTTCTTCTCCTTTTTCAGGAGTGGTTATAGGAAAGATGCGCCAGTGATGAAGGTTGAGTTTTTAGGGATAAGATTCAAAACAAAACCTAGTGTCACTTTAAAGTTACTATTCAAAAGATTTATAAATACTCTTAACTATATTTCAATATGAAATTGAAAACAGAATATAAAAGAGTAATAGAATACCAAACACTGGAATCAGACCTTATTAAGGAAAGTTTGGAAAATAAGAGAAGATTGGAGAATGTGAGGATGCGAACAAATTGGGTAGATAATTGTTGCTGGTGTTGAGGTAATTGCTATGGAATTTTATGACAAGGATGGAATAAAAATTGATTTAAAAATTCCGTTAATTCTTAGTGAAAAAAATATTTTAAAAATTAATGACATTCCAGAAAGTTCTGTCGTAAAAACAGATAAAGGATATAAATTTCTTTATAATACTATTTTAAGAGATCTAAAAAATATAAAAGAAGAAATTATCATAGATAAAGAAGATAAAAATGAAGAAACTTTTTTTATCAAAAAGATGATATTTTTTAATAAGCAAGGAGAGTTAGTTAGAAATATAATTCATATGGATAAAAAGAGGTTTTTTAAAAACATCGGAGATAAATTTGTTAATACGATCTTAGAAAATAAAATTATTAAAGAAAATGATAAAATTATTTTGGGGTATTCTGGAGGAACAGATTGCAGTATTCTTTTAGATTTACTAATCAATAACAGAGATAAACTCCCTAAATTTGAGTTAATTGCAGTTACAATAGGTTCTTTAGCGGGAACAAAAAAAAGAGAGTTTATAAATAATTTTTGCAACAGTCGGGGAATACATAATTTCTTTATTGAAGAGGCTGAAATTGTCGAAAGGTTTAATTTAAATAATAATTTAGATAAAACTATAAACAAATTCTTATCTTCTGAAAAACAACTTTCAATCAATTTTATACAACATATGATAAAGATAATGTTGGAAGATTCTGCAAAAAAACTTGGAGTAAACAAAATAATGCTAGGATTAGAAAGGGAAACAATAGTCACCTCCTTACTTTCTTTTTATTTGAGTGGAGACCCCTTACTTGGGCTTTATACTAAGTCAGATGGTGAATTTGAATATCTTTTTCCATTGGCTTCATTATTAAAAAAAGAAGAATATGCATACATGATCGAACAAATGAAAGACTATTCTTCATTAAGCAAAAAAGATATTAGTGATAGCAAATTAGATAGACTCCATAGCAATGATTGGAGGGGCAGTATAATGTTACTAGCAGGACATCTTTTAGATCTGTTTCCTGGAATTGATTATTATATGGAAGAAGCATTTAATAAAATGAATCAATCTAGACCTCAAATTTTTGGTTTAAAAAAATGTTCTAATTGTAAAGGAAGTTTCATTATGGATAAAGTAAATGAAGATATATGCCCAATTTGTCAAGTTTTAAAAGAATTAAATTTGGTTAAAAATTAAAATGGCTATAATAAAAAAAATTAAAGAAGTTTCAGAATTAAAAAATTTATTGGATCGATTTAAAAGAAAAACCTCTACAAGTGGATACCAAATATTTGATTTGGAATGCAAACCACAACATACAGATTGTTTTACGAGTATTCAGGATGACTCAGATGAATCCATGTTGATATATAAAGAACTTAAACCAATTTCAGTAATTATTAGATCATATACTCCCGAATCATTAGACTCTTTTTTAATAAATCTTTCTAATTTTTCAGAAGACCAATTTTTACTCTTTATCGAGGGAACAAATGAAAGAGAATTAATAAAATCAATGGTGGAAAAAAGATTTGGATATAATCTTTGTTGTGAAGAAAATATGTTAAGATTGGAGAGAGGGGGAATTAAAAATTTAAGGGAAATTAACTTTGATAAATATAATAGTAAATCAAAAGTAGAAAGAGCGACAAAAAAAGATTTAAATGGGGTTTTATCAATTTATGATGAATTTAATGAACGAGCATATACCGAATCTCAATATTTGGAACAAATAGAAGATGGATTTATTTATGCACTAAAAACAGATGGTCAAATTGCTGGAACAGTAACTTTCCATACATTACACCCTACAATTAGTGTTATGGGGGGATTTAGAATAAGTAAGCCATTTCAAAAGATGGGTTTAGGTAAATTATTATTACATGCGGTATCAAAAAGAGTTTTAAATTATTCTAATCAGGTTGTTTCATATACTGCATCTAAAAATGACCCAATGGTTTCACTTAGACAACTTGTTGGATATAAGTCAACGGAAAAAAGAATTGCATTTGCGATTGACACTAAATTAAAGCCAATTGGTGTCTAAAAATTTCTCTTCAAACAAAATCTCTAATTTTATGAAGCTAATTTTAATGAGATTAGAGAAATATTAATTAGAGGAGTTAAAATTAAAAACCCTTTTTCATAAGTAAATCCATGGAAACAGACTTTACAGCTGATAATGAAAAACTTGTGAAAGATTTTGGAGCGAAAAGGATATCAGACATAAAGGAGCTACCAGATTTTTATACTTTCAATAAGGGATTAATTTATTCTCATAGGGATTTTGATAAGTTTCTTGAAGCTCTGAAGAAGGGGGAAAAATGTGCGATTGTTTCAGGGTTAAATGCTTCTGGAACTTTGCACCTAGGACATAAAGTAGTCTTCGATACAAATTTATATTTCCAAAAAAAATTTGGAGTTCCAGTATTTATACCAATATCTGATGATGAAAGCTATGTAGCGAATAAAATAGATAGTCAAGAAAAGGCCCTAGAATACTCTAAGAAACTAGCAAAAGAACTACTGGCATATGGTTTTAATCCGAAAAAAACTTATTTTATAATTGACCAAATTTATACAAACATATACAATCTTGCCATCAAACTTTCAAAAAAAATAAATTACTCAGAAATAAAAGCAACCTATGGATACAAACCTGAAGATAATATTGGGTTACACTTTTATCCCGCAATTCAGTCATCCCATATATTATTTCCCCAAGAAAAATTTGGAATAAAAAATGTATTGGTTCCAATCGGGCCCGATGAAGATGCTCATTTTAGGATCTGTAGAGATGTTGCGGGGAGGATGGGATACAAAAAACCTTCAGCGGTCCATGTAACTTTTGTACCCGGCCTAGATGGGGAAAAGATGTCCAAATCAAAAAATAATGCTGTATTTTTCAAAGATGAAGAAAAAGAAATAATTAAAAAAGTCAATAAAGCATTTTCTGGAGGAAAAGAAACTTTGAAAGAACATAAGGAGAAGGGGGGAAACCCTGATATTGATATGTCCTATAAATACCTTGATTACTATTTTTTGGAAAAAGAAGAAAGTAAAAAATTAGCAGAAGATTATCGTGCGGGAAAAATTTTGTCAGGAGAAATGAAACAAAAGTTATTAGAAAAACTTACAAAGTTTATAAAAAATTTCCAAGAAAATGTTGAGAAAATTAAAGAAGAAACATTAGAAAAATCGATACTCAAGAACTAACTTCTATTAATTTCTTATTTACAAATTTCCTAATCCTTTCCCTCCCTCTATTTCACCCCTTCATTCCCCTAATTTAGAACAATCCTCCCCATCATACTCAAACACCTCTCCAAAACCTTCATCTATGATTTCCTTATTGATTAAGTTGTTGTCGACATATACCCATCTCAGAAGTCTTCCATATCTATCTGTTGTGTTTCCTTTTAATGTTATGTTATCTTCATAGAGAAGTCGTCCTCCAAGAAAGCTTATTGCTTCATCATAGCCTTCTTCTCCTTTTTCAGGAGTATCCACGCAAAGAAGCCTTACAACATCTCCATTATCAAGCCTGAATGTATCTCCATCAATTATGTCTGCAACTTGATATTCATCACTTTTATTTTCTTTAATCTCTGGATTGTAGTTTATTATCATTTTAAAGGCAAAGAAGATTATGATTATTAGAATGATTACAGAAGCAATGATTATTAAGGTATTTTGAGTCTTTTCTTTCATAAATAGATTAAACAAAGATAGTTTAAATTGTTAACTGGTTATTTTTTCTTATCTCACTTCTTAATAGTACTATTCTACTATATAATAGTACAACCTTACTTTGGGATAGTCATAAACTCTTAAATAGAATTTAAGGAATTCTATGTCATGGTGAATAAAATGACTTCTTCTTTTGCTGTGCTTACTCAAGAAGAGAAAGCATATATCTTAGACAGCTTGACTCGGTCCTCTTATTATGAAGACTGGTTTGGAAAGCTTAATGAAATACAAGAAAAGAATCTTATTATTTCTATTTTTTCTAAGCTTCAGGGTTTTTAACATAATTTATTCTTATTTCTAGGAGAAATCCTGGAAGGGTTTTGATTATGGTGTTAACTATAAGAATTATTGTGTTTTACTTACTTCTTTGCTTTTTATAGAAAGTTAATTTTCATAGATTATGTCAAAATCAAATTCTACTTTTTCTTGAGGATTATCTACTTTAATTTCTCCTTCACATTCTAGTTTTATATTATTATATTTTGGATTAATTAGTAGATTTAAGAAAAATCTTCCCTGGCCTCCTTTTAATCCTTGAGAAATTCCAACCAAATCTTTTATTTCAAAAAATTCTGCGCATCCAGAATCATAACAATCAAGAGTAGCTTCATCTATTGCAATATAAATGTCCTCTTCTTTATAAATTACAGACCATCCCATTTCATCCAAATCATCTCTTGCCTTAATTTTTATTCCATCTTGATCTTCACACTTAAAAGAAAATTCAATGTTTTTTCTATCCTTATTATTTATGTTTTCTTTAAAATCAAAGATGTAGAAAACTTGTATTACATGGGTCTTTGTTCCTGTTTCTCCAAACACCCCTGTCAAACTAGCATTAATTAAATCATCCCCCTTTGCATAAATAGTATCATCTTCAATTTCATAATAATCATAATATCTTGGATCTGTGGTTAATTTTCTAATTTCTATTACCTCTCTACACCCACCTATTTCTTCATAGACACATATTTTTTCATTAGGATTATATGAATCTTTAGTACATTCATCATTATCATTACAATTTGGAATTATTTGTTTTTCTTTAAAAATTGTGGTACTATTATTTATGTTTGAGATAAAAGAAGAGGGATGTTCTGGCTTTAAGAAATAAAATACAAAAGTGTTAATTAAGATAAGAATTATTATTAGAAACATAGTAATTTTAAATACTCTTTTCATAAAAATCCTAGAATTTTGTTCTTTTTAAGGATTTATACAATAAACCAATCTCTCAAATAATTGAAGAGAAAATTAAATAAAATTATTTCTTCATAAATCTTAAAAAGAAATAATATAACTATTCTATATTGCTATTCTCTTTTAACCATTCTATCAACTTGCTGACCTTCTCTGTTTGTTTTCTCTTAGATAATTTTTCTATACGTTCTTTTACATCAATTCTTTTAGCTTGAGAAATAATAGCAGATGTTTCCATAACCCAGCGAGTTTCCCCATTTGGAAGATGAACATATACATTAAACATAGGATGGTTTTTTAGTTCTGGCCCATCATCTTTATAAACAAATAACATTCCTTTATTTTCATAAATCCCTGGTTCAAGTTTTGGCTCTGTCATACTAATGGAATTTTTAATTTATTTTTAAAGATTTATGTAGTAGAATTATTTCTTCTTGGCCTATAAGAAAGAAATATAAAGTTTGAAACTATTTTTTTATCATGGTCATAGATCAATTGATTGAGAGAATATTCCTTATTGTCTTAGGTTTTATAGGCCTTGTCTTTATAATTAAACCTTCTTTTGGAGCTAAGATTCTCAATAAAATTCCTTTTAATAGAGCAACTCGTTATTTCGCAACTAAAAAAATGTCTGAAAAAGACAAACAAATTTATTTTAATCATCAGAAGAAGTATGGATGGATAGCTCCTTTTATTATTGGACTAGCAATAATAGGGCTAGTTGTTTTAGTTATATATATGAGAGGATTCTAAAAGCACCAATTCAGCTGACTATCTCTTCTTTCTTGGCCTGCCTTAAAATTTAATTGGATTTATTTTTTCTTAGTAAAAATATATTGTAAATTTGCCTTGGGATACATTTTTTTTAATCTGTTTAATTCATTTAGATTACAATTTTTTACTTCTAATTCTAGTCCATAATCCCTAATCTTTAAAATTTTAAAATTAAGAAAATCATTCTTGTTGTAGGCTCCTTTTTTGAATTGAACTAATAAAAAAGGTTGATAATTTAAGGATTTATAGAATTCAATACTTTTATCCAATGACCCCACATGGATTTTTTTATATTTTTTAAAACCTACTCTTTCAAATTCTTGAAACAATTTTCTTCCAAAAGATCTGTTTTGAAACCTACAATCTACTGCAATTTCACTTATTAATAAATAATCTTCCCTTGGAAATCCACAAATAACCCCTGCAAGTTCTTCCCCCAGATAAATCCCAATAAAATATTGAGGGTATTCTTTAAATTTTTCTTTTAAAAAATTTGAATTTCTAACTCTCTTTTTTCCTAGTTCATTATCCAGGATTTTCATTGCTAAATTAAAATCTTTTTGAGGTAATTTTTTTAATTTAATTTCTCTTTTTTTCATATTTTTATTAGAATAAATTATCTTTTAATCCTTCCTCTCTATTTCTTTTTCCGTGGCCTTCCACTTCTCGCTCTTGAAAATATTCCAACAAGTTTGTCATCGCACTTAATTTGCTTTATCCCTGCATTCTTTTTTGTAGAAATACAACTTCTTCTAACAATGTCTTCAACTTGCTCTTTTAGTGAAAAATAATTTTTATCTGCACGTTTCTTTAGAATCTTTTTTTCGTCTTCTGTAATATCAACTGTTATACGAGGCATTTTATTTTAGGTCAACCATATTAATTATAGTCCAGATAAGAATTATTGCTATCCCAGCAAGTGCTATATAAACTCCAATTTTTTTCTCTAGAACATAAAAAATAATGCTCCCCACTAGGAAGAGGAAAATACCCAGACTATAGATTTGTTTAGATGAGATTATCATTTCTTCCTCTTTACCTTTCTATAAATAACATATACTATTATTCCAAGAACTATTAATGTTCCAAGCCAGTAAAGTGGATTATATTTAAACTCATCAATAATTACTTTTGATGGTGGTTGACAACTTGCTTGTCCAAGAAGTTTAGAAGGTAAATAAGGTTTTAAGTTTCCACAACACTCTTCAAAACTTGCAAAAACATCTTCTCCTTGTTTTCTACAAGGAATTTCTTTTACATAATCTTGTCCACAACTTCCTTTAAAAAAATCCCATAATGGGCAAGAGTTTCCATCTCCAAAAGAACAATTTTCATAGTTAACATGTTCATAACCCATATGTTCACAATATGCCAAAGCAGGATCACCCATTGAACTTATAAAACTAAGACTAAGAATAATACACAAACCTATTAGTATAAATTTTAATTTCATTTCTTCCTCACATAGACTTTTTTTACTGCAAAACTCTTATAGATTCCTTCAAGAATATCTGTTCCTGCATAACCTGCTAATAATGATAACCTTGGGTCAAAATCAAATATAATTCCTATAAAAATTCCAATTATTATTGCTATTCCAACTGTTATTGCATAATAATTCCATAAGACCCTTCTTCTTATTGAAAGTGCTTTAAGAAGTCCTACTATTCCTCTTGTTAGACCTCCAACACCCCCTAATAAGCCTGCAAAAACAATTGGTTCCATTTTATTTCCTCTTAAAGGAATATAGAATTTTATATTAATAAATATGTTGTTTTTTATGATAATTCTTATAAACTTACTATTAAATATTCTATTATGGAAGATGTTTATTGTCAGAGTTGTGGAAGAGAATTAACAAATGAGGGTGGAGATGTTACAAGCACTGGAAGGATTTATTGTCATGGGTATAAAAAAGATAGAGAATCAAGATGTTTAGATCATGGGATGATGTTAATGTTTAAAGGAAAAGTCAAACCTCAAAAGTTTACAACAAATTATACCCCCTCTAATGAAATCCAAAAATTAATAGATAAAGGAGAATTAACTGAATTTGGTCCTTTAGAAGATTCTTTGAATAATTAACTAGAATTAAGCAAGATTAATCTGTATACCATCTTCTGGTTCTGGCCATTTTGATTGAATTGATTTTTCTCCTGTTTTAGGGTCCTTGACTATTTTTAGTAATCCTTGTTTTACCAATCCATCAATCATAAATTTCTCCCAGCTATTTGGATTATAAGAATCATAGGTTTTGAATCCTAAACCATCTACCCATAGTTCAGTTTTACATACTGCACGACCTTTTTTATTTATACATGGTATATCATACTCCCCTTTCCATATACCATTTTCCAGTTTAAAATTATAAAATATTGATTTATCTTTTTGGTCTTCATAAAGACGATATGTTTTAGTAAATTCTAAGGAATCTGTATCTATTTTCCCTGTAATCTTAGATGATGCACTTTCCTCGTCTATTAAAAAACCCTCTATATTTGAAGGCCTTTTACTACTTTGAACATTCATATGCCCTGCAAATATATTCATTCTAAAAAGATCATTATATAAACCAGTTATTGAATGTAATTCTGCCATTTTATTTGGTATTATTAGCTATTTTTAAGGATTTATGTGATTAATGTTGTAATATTCTTTATTTTGATTTTTTTGTTTAAATCACTTTTTATTAATTTATAATCACTGCTAATGATTTTTGATTTGTTTTTGTTTATGTCTATTAGAGGTATTTTATCTTTTGTTTGAGCTGTTACAAAAATCAAAAGAAATGTATGTAGTATTTTGTTTTTCTTTTTTACTTTTTCTAAAGAGATAGAATTTATTTTTTTAAATTTGGCCTTTATTCCAAATTTCTTCATTAATCTTTCAGTAGCTTTTGGAATTGTTTCTCCGACGATGATTCTTCCTCCTGGAAGACTTAATTTATTCTTAAATGGACGTTTTTCTCTTTTGTAAAGAAAAAATCTGTTTTTGTTTCTTATTGCTATGAGTATTACTGGTAGAACAGATTTTTTTTGAGTTAAATAAGGAATTAATTCTTCTGCTGTATCTGATAATCTGTAAAAATCTTTATCCTTAGTTATAATGCCTTTTTTTTCTAGATTCTTTATGTGATAAGCTAATTTATTTGAACGTATTTTAAGTTGTTTTTCTATTTCACTGAATTTCAATTTATGATTGTATAGAAATACTTTAAGTATTTTTTCTTTCATTTTACCTAAGTCAAATTTCTTGAGGAACTATTTAAATATAATTATAATGAATTTAAATTATGGTTGATAGAAATTTAAATCATTATCTTGTTGTTACTGGAATTCTTATTAAAGATGGAAAATATCTTATTGCAAAAAGAGCTGATTGGGAAAAAGCATTTCCTGGAAGATGGACTGTTCCTGGAGGAAAATTAGAGGTTTTGGATTATGTTCTTAGAGAAAAAGATACTCCTCATCATTGGTATAATATTTTTGAAGATTTACTAAGAAGAGAAACAGAAGAAGAAGTTGGATTAGAAATAGAGAATTTTGGGTATGTTACTAGTTTGGCTTATCTTAGATCAGATGGAATTCCGTGTCTTATTATTAGTCTATATGCAGATGCTAAAAGTGATAAAGTAAGATTATGCAATGCTTTAACAGAATATGCTTGGGTAACTCTTGAAGAAGCTAAGAATTATGATTTGATTGAAGGAATTTATGAAGAATTAGAAATTCTAGATAAAAAACTAAAAGGTGATGGTGTTCATGAGTGGAAAGGGAAAGATACTGGTTTATTGCAATAATGTTTATTAACTAAGTATTTTCTTATTTTTGTATGGTTATAGAGATAAGAACATATAAGTGTGAAAAGTGTGGAATGAAGTTTGATGATAAAACTAAAGCAGAAGAACATGAGGATAAACCTACACTTAATCGAAAATTAGAACCTGTTCCAGGTGGTGTATATGAAAAAGGAAGTTATATAACTATTATAAAAGAAGAAGATAAAATGGGTTTTGATAGGGAATCAGGTCAACATGTAAGAAATTATAATGTGGCTCTTTGTGACCCTTCTGATGACTATAATGTTAATTCTTCAAGTAGTGTATTAGTAACAGAACTTCAAGAGATGTCTCAAATAGAATTTGATGAATGTAAAGAGATCTTACCTTTTAGTATTGTAGATGTACCTTTAGTAAGAGGGAAAATAATAGAAGAATAAAGCTTAAAAACCAATCCTATTTCTCTAATACATGAAGATTGATGATTCAGAGATAGATATTAAGTGGCTTGGACATGCTGGTTTTATGATTAAAAATTCTCTTACAATATATATTGACCCTTATAATATCAGAGAGGGAATGGATAAGGCAGATGTTATTTTAATTACACACAGTCATTATGACCATTGTAGTGTTGAAGATCTGAATAGGATAGTTCAAGAAAAAACAAGAATCATATGCACTGCTGATTGTCAGAGTAAAATAGCAAGATTTGATGTTCCTGTTAAAATAGATCTTGTTGAACCTAATCAAGAGGTGGATTTAGGAACAATAAAAATATCTACCCTTCCAGCTTATAATGTTGATAAGGATTTTCATCCTAAAGAGTCTAATTGGGTTGGTTATTTAATTAAAATGAATGGTGTTGTTATTTATCATGCTGGAGATACAGACCAGATTCCTGAGATGCAGAAACTTACAGGACACCAAGAAAAGAATTTTATTGCACTGCTTCCTATTGGAGGAAGATTTACAATGACTGCTGAAGAAGCTGCTGAAGCTGCTAGTGTTATTAAACCATCTTTGGCGATTCCAATGCATTATAGAAGTATTGTAGGCACAGAAGAAGATGCAAAAGAATTTGTTGAATTTTGCAAGGAAAAAGGAATAAATGCTCTGATTTTGGAGAAAGAATGAAATATTTATTAGGAAGCAAACAAGACTTTTGGAAGTTTGTTGATGCTATAAGTGAAGAAGATAAAGTAGGAATAATAACTCATACTGATTTAGATGGAATTGCTTCTGCAATTTTTTTAGAGGAGATTTTAAATTCTAAGGGGGTTAAAATGGATTCACTATATTTTGTCCAATATAAAAAAGGGATGTTCAAAAGGATTATCTTGGATATTAAAAAGAAAAATATTACAAAATTGTTTTTAACTGATATGTATGTAGATGGATCCGACCCTGAAGGGTTTAATGAATTAAAAGCAATAGCAGATTCATTTGTTATTGACCATCATCCTTTACAAAATAAAGAACAAAAGAATATGATAAAGACACGAACTTTTGATTGTTCTGCTTTAACAATTTTTGATTTAGGAAAAGAAATTATTAATAAAGAAAAATGGAAATGGCTTCTTTATTCAACAATGGTTGCTGAAATGTCTTATAAAAATCCAGATAATTTAGAGTTAATTAAAAAGGATTATCCTGGTGTGGAAAAGGAGACAATAGGAAATTCTCCTCCAGGAGAGATTGCTAAAAAAATTAGCTCAGCTTTAATTTATTTTAAGAATGATATAAAAAAGATTTATGATTTGGTTAAAAATAAAGATTTAAAAGAGTTTGAAAAAGCTCACGAAGCAGTTGAAGCTGAAATAGACAAATGGAAAAAAGATTTTAAAAAGAATGCAGAATATTATCCTGAAAAGAAAATGTATTTTTATTTTTTTAAACCTCAATATAATATGGGTTCTGTATTTTCTACTATACTTTCTATGAAAGAGCCAGATAAGACTTTTGTTATTCTTGCTCCTTTTAAGAATACTTTAAGATTAAGTGCTAGAAATCAGACTAATAAAGTAGATATGGGTGTTTTATTAAAAAAAGGAATTCAAGGATTAAATGATGCTGTTGCAGGCGGACATATTCCATCTGCAGGTGGACAGATAAGAAAAGAAGATTTTAATAAGTTTAAAGATAATTTATTAAGATGAGAATAGGAATAATTGGGCCAAGTAAAATAGAATATATCGAGGAAATTAATCCTGATGCTAAGGAGATTCTTCAAGAGATTGTTAAGAAGATTCTTGATTATGAAATTGTTGTAACACCAGATAAAGGTGCTGTTTCTGAATCTGTTGCATTAGAATATATTAAGAATAAAGGCAAGAAAGTTTATGAGATAATTCCTTTGGATGATAAAGAATTTGGTTATAGTTATCTCAATACTGAACTAGGAGAGCATATTAATTGTGGAACATGGAGAAATCAACCTGAGAAATTTAATGAAGAAACAGATGCTTTGATTTGTGTTGGTTATGCTGTTGGTGTTTTAGCTGAAATTGCTTATAGTAAATGGTTTAAACCAAAGCCTGTTTATATTATAAAAGAATTAATAACTGGAGAATTGCCTGAAGAAATAAATAAGAGTCTAGATTTGAGATATATTTCTTATAAAGATTTAGAGATAAAATGAATAATTTCCTCCAAAGAAAAAAAGACATACTTTCTAAGCTAGATAAATCTTCTAAAAAAAGTTGGGATAAGCAAATAAAAAAGTTGTGTGATAAAATAAATAAATTAGATAATTACTATACAACCTCATCGTGTTCTGGAAGAGTTGTTGTTATGTTAGATAAAAAGCAGAAAGAATCTGGATTGTTTATTCATGTTTATCATGATTTAATTAATTTCAATAAATTAAAAAAAGATTTAGAAAAAATAAGTCATAATAAATTAATTAAGTTTAAGCAAGAACCCCCAATTTTACATGTTCATTGCAATAGTCTAAAAGATGCTCAGATTTTACTGAGAAAAGCTCAATTAAGTGGATGGAAAAAATCTGGAATCATCTCTTCTGGGCAAAGATTTATACTTGAGATAAATGGGACTGATAGATTAGAGTTTTTAATTATGAATCAGGGGGTAATTTTGGTTGATAATGCTTATTTAGAGCTGATTGTTAAGAGATGTAATGAGAATTTAGAGAATGGGTGGTTAAAGATAGATAAATTAAGAAAATCATTATAGTGATTCTATTAGCAATATATTTTTAAAGAAATTAGGCTTTGTTTTTTTATAGGGAGCTATCTTTTTAAGGTAGAAAATAAAATTAAAAGGAGGTATAATATATGGTTTTAGATTTTGCAAAAGAAGCTATAGACAAAGCAAACACACACAGCATTAATTTTGATGAACTGCGGGCTGGAAAAGCTAGTATTAAGGTTATGGGTTGTGGTGGAATGGGTTGTAATGCTGTAACTTGGCTTTTTAATAAAGGTATTAATGGAGCTACTATCTATGGATCAAATACAGACGCTCTGCATTTGAGTGTTACTAAAGCAGATGAAAAAATTTTAATTGGTAAGGAACTTACTAGAGGATTAGGATGCGGTGGAAAACCACAAAAAGGAAGAGAAGCTGCAAAGGAATCTCTTAGTGACATTAAAAAAGCTGTATCAGGAGCTGATATGGTATTTGTTATTGCAGGAATGGGTGGTGGAACTGGAACTGGAATGGCGCCAGTTGTTGCTCAGCTTGCAAAAGAAGGAGGAGCAGTAGTTATTGGTGTAGTTACAATGCCTTTTGAAGCTGAAAGAGCTAGAATTGATAAAGCTGAATTTGGCTTACAGGAATTAAGAGAAGTTACAGATACTTGCATTGTTTTAGATAATGGAAGACTTGTAGATATTGCAGGACAGTTGCCAATTGAACAGGCTTTTGCAGTTGCTAATGAACTCGTGAGCACTATGATTAAAGGTATTGTTGAGACAATTACTTTACCAAGTTTAATTAACTTGGATTATGCAGATGTTTCAGCGATTATGAAGAATGGTGGTGTTGCAGTTATTGGTATAGGAGAATCTGATGCTACTGACCGTGTAACAGAAGCAGTCAAACAAGCCCTTACTCATCCTCTACTTGATGTGGATTACAAAGGTGCTACTGGCGCTTTAATACACATTACTTGTGGCCCAGATTTGAAACTGGAAGAGTTTGATATTATTGGTAAGCTTGTTGCAGAGAATCTAAGCGCTGATGCACAAGTCATAATTGGTGCTAGAATTAGCAAAGAGTTTGTTGGAAGAGTAAGAGTGATTACAATTATGACAGGAGTCAAATCTCCGTATGTATTAGGAAGAAGCTTTGAGGATCATGCAATTCCACGAGCTAAGGAACTATCTGATTTAGGTATAGAAGTCTTGTAAGTTCATATTTTTTATTTGCCGGATTTTTTCCGGCTCTTTTTTATTTTTAGAATTAAACATCGAGTTTATTTTCTTTTTTCATTCTTTTATTCTTATAAGTATCAAAATAAAGAACATTATCTAAGTCCATTTTTCTTTTAGCAGCTTTAGGAGTTGTTCCTGGTTTTTTTGATTCATATCCAATTGGAAAAATAGCTTCTACTTCTACATCTTTTGGAATTTTTAATGCTTCTTTTATTAGATAATCTACAAAATAACCAACCCAGCATGTCTTTAGGGCTTTTTCTTCGAGTTTTAAAAGAAAATTTTGTATTGCTGAACCTGCTTCTTGCCTGCAGAATTTCTCTGCACGTTCTTCATATGCATTTAAAACCATCTTGCCATCACTGCATACAACTACAACATATTGCGCTTCAGTTATAAAAGGCTGTTGAGCTGCATCTGCAAGTTTTTGTATTTTTTCTTTATCACTTACTAGAATAAATCTTAATGGAAATAGGTTTCCTGCCATTGGAGAGAATCTTGTAGCATCAATACACTCTACAATATCTTTCCAGCTTGGTTTTTTATCAGCAAAATGCTTTATACTTTTTCTTCCTTGAATTGCTTTGTCTAAGTCCATGCTTAATGAAAAATAAAGAACTATAAAAATGTTTTGAGAAACGTCCCGGAAAGGACTCGAACCTTTGACCTAACGGTTAACAGCCGTTCGCTCTACCAACTGAGCTACCGGGACATAGTGTTTCGAGAAGTTTTTGATATATAAAGTTTATTATCTATTCTTTTAAACCTAAATCAATAATTGGTTTGACTTGATGTTTTTCAAGACGAGAGTAAACATTTGCTTGTTTTGCTCCTCTAATAATAGAAATAACTGCTTCTTGAGCATTTTTAATATGTTCTGGGTCACCAATAATCCCTACTTCATTGTCTTTTAATTCAAAATTACATTTTGTTAATTGATTTAGTGTGCTTAGTGTTTTGCCTTTTTTTCCAATTATTCTTGCTCTTATTGCCTCTAAATTACTTCTTCTTGTATAATTTTTTATATTTAGTATCTCAAACACATAATCTTGTTCTTTAATCAGAACTGCAACTGAAAAAGGAAACCCGAAATTTAGAGCATCAATAACTTTTTCTGCTATATATTCCTCTTCTGGTTTTCCAGAAATACTAACTTCTTTTCCTTTATTTGTTATTTTGACATTAAGTATCTGCTCTAATTTTTTTTTAGATTTAATTATTCTAGGGAGTTTATCAACTATTAGCTGGATCATTTTAAAATTCAGTTTTTTCTGTTTGAAGGTAATTGTTTTTTCTTAACCATGCAATCTGGTTTGGCCTATATTTGAATATTACATCTCCTTTAGTGTCATCCAACTCCCAAGGTTCAATAATTACCACATCTTCTGGTCTTAACCATAGGGCTCTTTTTAATCTTCCTGGAACACGACAATTACGTGTTTTTCCATCTAGGCAATTGACTTTCATTTTATTGCCTCCTAATCTCTGCTCAATTATTCCAATTACTTCTTTTCCTCTTGGAAGCCTGGCTCTTTGTATTGCAGGCTCTGGTCCTTGTTCTTTTCTTCGTTGTTTATATGATTTCATATTAATTTAAAAGAAGAGTGTTTTATAAATTTATAGAAGAACAAGCGCAAATGGAACTCCTTGGATTTCTTTTATTCCTTGCTTTGAGATAATTCCTGCTTCAAGAGCAATATTTATTGCTTCTTTGCCAACAATATTAAATGTCGCGTCTTCTATTGACATTTTCTTTATGATATCAAGAGTTTCTTGCTTTGTTTTTTCTTCTCCTTTGTAAAAGGATTCTTTAACATCTAATTGAAATTTATCTTGTTCAAATGTTTTTCCAAGTAATTTTGAATCACAGATTGTAACAATATCCCTACAAGATTTTTGTACTTTTACTTGCATTCTCTAAAAAAATTAAGATGGAGAACCTTGGTTCTCCTGTTTTTAAAATTAAAAATAAAAATTAAAAGGCCTTTTTAGCTTCACCAGATGAAATAGCTTTCTCTGCATTCTCTTTAGACATCATAGCACACATCTTAGTTCCACATGAAGTACATATTCCCTTTGCCATGTATCCGCCTCTTGCAGTTTGGCTAATTACAGCATCTTTCATTTCTTGACCTTTTTTCTTACACTTAACACAATATCCTTTAACCATTTTTAGTCTCCTATTTAATTAAGATTCATATGAATCTGTTAGTTTTCATAAGGAATTCCTTTTTTTAAAGCTATCTACCCTTAAATCTTGCTACGCACTGGATGCTTGGCTCCGCAAGCTAAGCAATGAACAAATGTCAATCTGTCCTGCTTAATCAACTCTGTATCTGGCTTTTTACACTCTTTACAAAGAACAAATTCCTTAACATATTCTTCAATCTTTTGATTAATCTTAGAACTTGGAACCTTTATATTAAGAATAAGCCTGTCTCCATCTGCTGTTCCAGCTGCTGCAAGTTCTTTTAAAATGAATTTTAAAAAGTGTTCTGGTTTTCTTCTAACATGTGAAGCAATCTGAAAGAAATTTGTTAGAACTGTCTTTTTTCCTTCAAAATGTCCTTTAACTTTAGGTATTTCAAATCTCTCTCCACTAGTTTTAACTCCCTTTACTTCTGTATATGCTTTTTCTAGTAATTTTTCATAATCTGTCATGATTAACCCCAGATGAGAATCTTTATAAAGAATTCCTTTTTTATTTTATAAAGAGAAGATGATCAAAGATAAGATTTCATATATGATAAAGATTAAAGATAAACGTGAACAAGATAGCAAAGATTTAGCCCATCTTTTAGATGTTTTATTAGATATTAAAGGCTATGATAGAGTTGAAGAGTATTTAGAATCTGCTGGTAGAACTTTTTCTAGATATGATGAGTATAAAGAGAGATTAGATAAGGCAAGAGAGAGTTCAGACTAAATTGACTAATTCTATTTTTCTATAGTAAGATTTATAAAGGATTCTATGGGGGTATGGGAATGACAAGAACAAGAAAAAAAAAGATTGTTTATACAGGAACTGACCCTTTAGAAGCAGATTGGGTGAATTATATAGCTATACAAACAGAAACAAATCCCCCTTATGTTTTTGCAACCTATGGTGGTTTTAGAGGTAGAGATGATGTTCCTCAACATGTAAGAGGTCTAGCAGAGATGCTTGTTGTATCTGTTAAAAAAGCTAGAAGTTTATTTGATTTTAAACAAGTAAGAAGTCTTGCTATTTGTAAGTGATTAAATTAGAATTCTTGACCAAATTTATCTCTTATAAGACACCCATCCTCATCTCTATAAACCTCTGCTTTTGAATCATATTTTAATCCATGGTCTCTTGCAGCTTCTTTATTCTGAGGATTAGAAGGAGGGTAATCTGGATCAAATTCTGTTTTTTCTTTTTTATCTTTTGGATCTTCTAATTTTTCTAATCTCATCCTAACCATCTCATTTTACCAGGACGTGGTTCAAATATTATTCCTTCTTCAAGGAGTTTTTTGATTTCTTGATTAATTATATCTGGAGACATATCTCTGAGTTGAGTAATAATTTTATCTACTTCTATTCCTCCTTCATCTTCTGAATTTTTGATTAAATCTAGTATTTTATCTTTTATTGCTATTATCTTGTCCTTTTCAACTGGAGTTGAAGTCTGGACTCTTTCTTTTTCAAGTTCTAGTTTTCTAATTAGTAAGTATTTTGGGTCCTTGTCTTTTATTATTTCAGGAGCAATATATGTTTCATTATTATAACTTCTTAACATACCTATAACAATAACTGTATCTCCTTGGTTCACTTCTTTGAATTTATCCACATCATCACCAAATGCTTTTAATCTGATTTGTCCAGAACCATCATCAAGAGTTAGGGATAAGTATTTTCTTTCTCCTTCCATATTATATTTATCCACTATATTTCCTATAACATTTACTCTTATTATTTTTTTATTTCCCAGTTCTAGAAAAGAAAATCTTTCTTGATCAAAAATTGGTTTTCCTATTAATATTTCACCTATTCTGAATTTATATGCTATGTTTCTTTTGAATTGCGGTTCTGGCATTTTATTCTAAATTGTTCCTTTGTTTTAATTCCTGCATTTTATGTAGTATAGAATTCTCTATATTTATTTCATTAATTGAAGCTAAGTGTATTAAAAGAATAAGAACATCAGCAATTTCATTAGAAAGCTCTTGTTTTATTATTTGTTCATTTCTTATTTTTGGTTTATTTATTTCTTTTGCTAATTCCCCTATTTCTTCTATTATATGATTAAATGTAGATTCAGTGTTATGTGTGCACTTATATTTTTCATCCATTTTATACATGAGATCTATTATTTTTCTTTGTAATTCTTCTGTTTCCATTTTCTAAAATGTTATTTATTATTTATAAGTATTAAGTTCTCTGAACATAACCTTTTTTTGGTCTGAAAATATCTCCTGAGGCTTGTAATTTACTTAATGCATCATCAATCTCGTTTTCAGTTAGTTTATCTTTTAATTCACTTACTAATTCTTCTACTGGAATTAGACTTCCTAATCTAGATTCAAGATGAGTAATTGTCTCTCTTACTATTATTATCTTGCTTCTTTGACTTGTTGGAATTCCTGTTGAAATCCTATCTATATCAAATGTCTGAGACTCGTAATCATAACCAACTTGCATTAAGTAATATTTCATTAATTCAATTGCTTGTTTTGCATCATTTCTTGATACTTTTTTACTTAATCTTAGTTTTGCTGAAGCTTCTGACATTCTAATTAGAGCTTGAAGCTGTCTTGCAGAGATTGGAATTGGTCTCATAGCGCTTTCAGAGGCTACTGGTTTGTTTCTTAGTTCTACATAGAATTTTTTTAATTCTTCAATTGCTTCTTTACTTAATTCTGGATGAACTCTTTGTTTAGTATAAGCTACATATTTTCTAAATAACTCTCTTGGAATAAGCATGACTCTGCCTTCTTCACTGTGTTCAGACAAGACATGAGTTGCTATTAATTCATCTTTTGTTCTATCTGGTAAATCTCTCATTGTGAAAATAATATCAAATCTATTAATAAGTGTTGGAGGAAGATCTATTTGCTGAGCAATACTTTGATATGGGTCAAATCTACCAAATTTTGGATTTGCAGCAGCTAAAACAGAAGTTTCTGCTCTTAAACTTGCTTGAACATTTGCTTTACTAATTGTAACTGATTGCTGTTCCATTGCTTCATGCATGGCGCTTCTATCTTGCGGGTCCATTTTTTCTAATTCATCAATACATACTAATCCTTTATTTGCTAAAACCATTGCACCTGCTTCTAAAGACCAACCTCTTAAATATTCATCTCTAACAACAGTAGCTGTAAGTCCTGCTCCTGATGCACTTTTTCCTACTACATATCTCCCTTTAGGAGATATATTTGCCATAAACCCAAGTATAACTGATTTAGCAACACCAGGGTCTCCTACTAAGAGAATATGAATGTCTCCTCTTGATTTAGAACCATCTGCCATTGTTTTTTTAAGGCCTCCAAATAATTGAAGAACCAGTGATTGTTTTATCTCTTTATAACCCCAGATACTTGGAGCAATACTATCTGCAAGTTTTTGAAATATTTCTGGATCTTCTGCTAATTCTAGAATCTGCCTTTCATCTTCATCACTTATGTCTAATTCTTCAAAAGTTTCTTCTAGAGGAATAATATTATTTGTCTCAATTGCTAATTCAAAACGTGTTGATAATCCTCCAGTTGAAAGAGGAACAGGAACTTCTTTTAGAACCCCTATAACTTTAATCCTTGCTCCTGGGGTTGTTTTTTCCTCCATTCTAGGTTCAACTAAATCTTCTTTAACAAAGACATTGATTCTTTTTGGTTGTTCTCCTCCTGTTAGAGATTCTGGAGATTCCTCAATAACAAGTCTTTGTGTATCTACCATTTCTTTACTTATTAGTTTAAATCCGCCTCTTCTACCACAGGAACACCTGCTTGGCTCTCTAAATTTCTTTTCCATTTGCAATACAGAAAGAACAGTTCCACAGCTTGGACACTCAAATTTAGCATTTACTACTTGTGGACGAACATCAGAAGCCTGTCTAATAATTCCTTCAACTACTATTAATTCATTTAAATGCTTAGAACGAATATTTCTAACCTTTATATCCTGAATTTTTGGAAGATTAATTAGCCTAACTCTTGCATCTTCTATTAATCCTGATTGTTCTATTGCTTGTTCAAGTATTCTTAGAGTGTCCTCTGGAGCAATTATTATCTCATCTGCTAATTTATTAGAGAATTCTGTCAATTCTATAAAATCAAGAAATATGACACTTTGTTCTTTTCTTAGAGATTCTCCTAGTGATTTCTTGTGAAAATCAAAGAAATTTTTTGCCTCTATTAGTAATTCCTCGTTTTTTTGAGCAAGACTCTTGACTTCTTTATTATCTATGGGCTGCTGTTCCTCTGTCATGGATAGAAAACAGAGTAGTAGTTTTTATAGATTTATATG
>CAZRQO010000005.1:0-6638 GCA_964602425.1 Candidatus Woesearchaeota archaeon
GTTTTCAGTTTAGTGATGTAAGTCCACAAGATGAAGAAATGAATTGTACATGGACTCCGTCTGCTAGAATTCAGAGAATAGAAGTTAATCCAATCACCAAGGAACCTCAGGCAGGTTCTGGATATTGGAGTGCTGGTTGTTGTCCAGAAGATTATGTATGGAATACATTTGATGGAGGATGTCAAACAACTGATATAGGAATATGTACTTATATTTTTAGAAAAGAGGATTTTATTGATGGAACTTATAATAAAGATAATTACGGACCAGGAATATATTTATCAGGAAAGAATTCACAATACTGTGCTCAAGTAGCTGTATCTTATGGTTTTTGGTCTGATATAGAAGTTTATTAAGAATTAAGGGTCTACATCTCTATTATCTGAACTTCCAAAACTTTTATTTCCTTCTGGCCTATTATTATAAAAATCATCTATAATATCATCATTAACTGAATAAGTAGAAACTGTTTTAGGGTAATTTCTAATTGATGTAAAAAGATTTGATTCATCACCATTTGTAAGAGCATCTGTTAATTCACCTAACCAAGTATCTTGGCCTAAAGAAGTATTTGCTCTAACAGAAGCAGAAAGTATCCTAGTTCCACTTGTCCAAGTACCATTTGATGCTCCTGAAAAACTATTATCCCAATAAACTTTAATGTGGTTATTTGTTGGTTGTCCTGGTGGGGGAAGAGAGTCGTGATATATTATATTTCCTGATTCTGTAAAATTATGATTATATCTTCCTGATAAGTTATTTAAAATAAGACTCTTTACTAAGTCTATATTTGCTTGAGGAACAGAACCCTTATCTTTAAGTTCGGTTTTATAAACATCAAATATAAGTGTTGCATTTGGATCAAATTTATTTATCATTCCACCTGACCTACTTGACCTTGCTGTCTCTTGTAAAAAATTAAAGTGTGATTCTGGAAGAAGTCTTTTTTCTAGATTTAAATGCCCTGCATCTTCTTCTGTTCTTGATACTTGAATATTTTTTGGTTTATATGTAACATAATTTGCTAAAATAGTATCTTTAAGAACTACTGGATAAGAACCAGTTAGTTTATTTGGGAAAGTGCATCCTCCTCCACTATCTGTTGCTTTAGTATCTGAACCAAGTGAGACATCTATTCCTTGAATTGGATTTCCAGAACCACACTCTTTAACTCTGATTACAACATCAGATACACCTGTAACTGGAAGGGGATAGTTTCTATCAGATGTTTTTCCTGTGCTGTCTTGAACTCTTACAGTAATATTTTGTGTTTGGTCTGATTCATTATGAGCTGGGGCATAATGTAGTAAAGCATGAGTGTTATCTATTGGAGAGATACTAGCTCCTGGAGGACCACTAACAATAGAGAAATTTAGAGGGTAGTCTCCATCAGCATCTCCTCCTGTTATTGTTTTATTAATATCTTGGGCTTCTATAGCACTTCCTAAACTTGCTGTAGTAAAATAAGGAGCATGAGGATCTGCAGGGGGAATTATAGGAGCATCTTTATTTTTTTTACAACCACCAAAAGCTAAAGTTCCTATTAATAGTAATCCTACAAGCCCTTTTTTTAAAGCATTTTTTACTGTCATTTTAGATATATTTACTACTCTTTAGTGATATATAAATCTTTTTGTTGGTCTAAAATCTCCTATGATAATCAAGTGTTTGGAATATATAATTTTTGGGGTTTGTTTATTAAGAAGATTTATAAAATAAAAAACCTAAATAATATCATGCTGAAAAAGGGTGTGCTGTTTATTTTTATATTATTCTCACTTAGTTTTATCTCTGCTGGTGTTTGTAATTCTACTATACAAGGAGCTCATGGTGTTGAGATAGGAGGAGATTGTTTTGATTGTAGTGAAATTTCTGATGGAATTTGTCCAGAGGATTTTGGATTAGAAGATTGTACTGCTGATGGAGGAGTAGAAGATTATGATTGCCTTGGTCCTGAAGTACCTACCTATTATTGGAGTAGTTCAGGGGATACAGAGACTCAAATAGATGAATTAGCTATAGATATGGTGGTTGGTGCAAAAATAAAAGCTGTTGGAAAATATACTGGTTTAAGTGAAAGTGTAGATATTGATGTTTATGAGTATGATTATGGGATTCTTGCTAGTGATGAACTTCTTGGGACAATTACTGGAACTATTACAAATGGTAAATTAATTGGAACTTACACTATTGATGAGAATGATGAAGAGGATATAACTGGTGGAGAACCAGAAGGGGATGGTTATTATACATTATATTTTAAAGTTAATGGAGAAAGAAGTAATTATTTAAATGTAACTTTTGATTATGTAGGGGAAGGGGTTGGTGTATGTGGAGATTATGATAATGAGACAGAGTGTAATGAAGATATAAATGAGGTAGCAAATAATACCATAATTACACCTGAAGAAAGAGAAGAAGGATGTTTTTATGATAAATGGGGGGAGTGTAGCTGGGAGGGCGGTGGTTGTTTACAATTAATTTATGAAGAAGAGGCTGATGGAAATGATGAGGATTGTGAAGATGCAATTGAAGGATCATGTACCTATATAGAAGAGGGAAGAATCGGAAGTTGTGATGCAGGGGATGATTTCTTTAAAGTAATATATAATTCAAGTCAAATAGGGTGTCCATCATGGACATCTAATTCAATTCCGTGTCTTCAACAATTAAGGGTTCCTTTTTTTGGATTTTATGGATTTATTGTAAGTCTTCTTGTGATTGGTTTAATGTATTTTTTGATTAATAAAAGATTTATAAAATAGAAATCCTAAATAAAGATATGAAAAAGGGGATGTCATTTATTTTATTATTTATACTACTTATTAGTATTTCTTTTATTTTTGCAAGTTTTAGTGTTGGAGATAAATCTCATGAAATAACTACGATATATGGGCCAGGAAATAATCTTGAAGGGTGGATAAATTTAAGTCTAAAAAAAGAACCTGTAAGTTCTTTATTTAAAGGGAAGTATAATTCAATAAAATTAATTGATTTATTAAGGAGTGATACTTCTTTAACAGAAGGAATTGATTATAATTGCAGTGTTCCTGGATGTGAGATGGCCTATAGTGCAACTGGTGCTGGAGTGACTCTAAAAACTTTTTCTTTAGATTCAGGAGAATCAAAGGTAATTGGTTTTAAAATAAGTGATGAAAAAATAGACTATGTAAATAATATCAGTTTTGATATAAGGAGTAATGCTGGTCCAGATTGTAAAAATCAATTAGAAATAGATTTTCTTATTGATGAAGAAATAGAATTAGGGAATAATAAAAACAGTATCTGGGATTGCCCTCATTTAAGAGAAGAAGGGTGTTTTAATTTAAGTAAGTATGAAGATATAGATAGAGGTATACCAGGGGGAGGGAGTATGTTTTGTCAGAAAATAGAATTAAGTGAATCACCTGGTTTTAAACTAGGGGCATGGTTAAAAATAGGTCCTGGGGCAAAAAAAACAAATATAACTATTTATAATCTAGGATTAACAGAAAAATTATCTGAATGTGAAATAGCAGATAATTCTGAAACACCAGAAGAAGGAGAAGAAAGAAGTTGTGATGTTGATTTCTTAGTTTTAGAATCAAAAGAATATTATGTCTGTATTTTCAATGGTGTAGGAACTGATTTAAATACAAAAATAAGGAGTTATTCTGATTCAACAGAGGGGTGTGGATTTCCTTATCCAGAGTCTAGAGTAGAAGGATATGCTTATAATATTTTTGCAGAGGGTAAAATGTTTGCATCAGTTGGAGTAATAAATATTGAAGATGAATTGGGTGTTGAAGCTTCTCAGTATATTAGTAATGAATATAAGGGGGGGTTTTGCCCTACAAGTGGGTGCATTGTTCCTATAAAAATCACTTCTAATAAAGCAAATCAGGAGATTGTTATTGAGAATATCTCTTTTGAGTATGATAGTGGAGGAACAGTGGAAATAACTAAACTTTGGGATTTGAACTTAACTTCTGCTACTGTTAGCACAAGTGGTTATCAAAAAATTTCTTTAAATAATGGGAATTTTACTCTTCCAACTAAATTTGGTAGTTTTATTTATAATCTTAAATTAGATGATAAATCAATTTTCAAAGATACTCTTTTAATAGAAAGAGGCCCAACTATAAAGAGCCTTAGTCCAAGTTCTGCATTTAACAAAATTCCAATTAACTTCAGAGTAAATGTACAAGAGATTGATAATGCAAGTATTGTTAGTTATGTTTGGCAATTTGGAAATGCTGCTCCTCAATCAAGGACTACAAATATTATAAGCTATACTTTTCTTACTGAAGGCATCTTTCCTGTTAAAATCACAGTCACAGATTCAAAAGGAAAAACAGGAAGCAAGACCTTTCAGGTTAGAGTAGACTCTTATATTTTATATTTTGGAAGCAGAGTAGAAAAAGTAAAAGATGATTTAGTAAATATAGAATCCCAAATAAGTAATTTTTCTAGTTTTTTCCAAGAAGGGATAAAAAAAACAATAGACACACCAATTATAAGACAACAGTTAACTATTTTAGAACAAGGATATGGGAGGGGGGAATATGACTCTGTTATTAATGAGTTTTTAATACTAGAATCTCATGTTCCTGAATCAATATTTGAAAAGATAGATACTAGCTCTCTATCTTATTACCCTAATATAGATTATATTGAGTCAGGAATTGTGGAGGAGGTTCTTGGAGGAAGTTATGATACAACAAAAACAAGTGCGTATAAAGATGCAATCTTAACATGGAGTACACTAAATATAGATAGTAATGTTAAGTATAATCAGATAGCTGCAAGTTATGAAGACGGAAGAATTGAGCCAATTTTAAATGTTTTTGAATTAGATTTAAGAAAAATAGGGGCAGAGAGCGGGACACTTTTCATTAGAGAATTAGAAAATATAGAGTTTGACAGAGCCTATGGGGAACAATTTAAATCAGGATATGTATATATTCCATTAGATAGCGGAAAAAAAGTTAAATTCTATACTACCCAGGATGTTGGAATTACAAATCTTCCTGCATTTATCTCTCCTGCACTAAATGAATTAACAATCATAGAAGAGTATGATGAAGCAGAAGCAGCAAGAATGAGGTGGTTATTGTTCTTTTTAATCATGTTTTTCCTGTTAATTGTAGGTATAATTGTTTATATTATATTACAGCAGTGGTATAAACACAAGTATGAGACTTATTTATTTAAAAATAGAAATTTTTTGTTTAATCTTATTCATTATATTGATGCTCAGAAAAAGAAAGGAGTAAGAGATAACGAGATATTTAGTAAATTGAAAAAAGCCAGATGGAATTCTGAACAGATAAATTATGTCATAAGAAAGTACTTAGGAAAAAGGACGGGGATGTTGGAAATCCCTATTGAAAAAATACTTAGAATGTTTAGAAAAAGAGAGATTCAGCAAACTGGAGTCCCTAGTGCTCCTGGTGTAATTGGCCCCAAATCCCAGAGATTTAAACCTGGACCCTAAAGGGTTTTTTCAAAATAGTTGATAAAATATAACAAAGTTTAATAAAGATAAAATTTGAAATTATAATATGGTAATGAAATTTTTTAAAAATTTCTTTAAAAGTGTATTTTCTGGATTTTTTAAAGATAAAAGAGAGATAAAATTAGGATTTTATGGTCCTCCAAATGCAGGAAAAACAAGTCTGGCAAATAGAATTTGTAAGGATTTTACAGGAGAAGAAATAGGTTCTGTAAGTAAAATACCTCACGAGACTAGAAATGTTCAATTTAAAGAAAAAGTAGGGATAGAGTATAAGGGTAAGAAAATGACTTTTAAAATGATTGATACCCCAGGTATAGCTACAAGAATTGATTATGAAGATTTTCTAAAGTATAAGATGAAGAAAAAAGATTCAAAGAAAAGAGCTAAAGAAGCAACACAGGGGGTTGTAGATGCTATAAAATGGTTAGATGATATGGATGTAGTAGTAATTGTATTAGATTCCACTGAAAATCCATATAATCAAGTAAATATAACAATCATTGGAAATCTAGTTGCTAGAAAGATTCCAGTATTAATAGTTGCTAATAAAATAGACCTTAAAAAATCAGACATTAAAAAGATTGATGCTGCTTTTCCAGAGTATAAGACAATTGGAATAAGCGCCAAGTATGGAAAAAATCTAGATGACTTTTATAAAGAAGTATTTAGGCTAGCAAAGAAGGTTTAGTAACAATTAAAAATATACATTGCATAATATATTTTAGAAAAAGATGAAGAAAAAAAGGGGTAAAAAAGTAGGGAAGATAAAAGGCTTTGCAATCCAGTTTATGCCTTATGCAGAGATTAGAGGCTTAAATAGTACAGAGAGGATTAGGAAAATATTAGATATTATTCTAGGAAGTAATATTCTTATTTTGCAGGGAAGACTTAACCCAGAAGAAGAGACACGTCTTATTGGAGATACAATGGCTATGATTGGCCATGTTAGGAATTTTCGTGGAATAGAATTAGCTGTTATTGGAAATGGTGGAGTAAAAGAAGGATTTTTTGGAAAAATGAGAAGTGGAATTGTTAATGCTCTTTCTGGAGGGGATTTAGGTGCAATAACAATAATTGGACCAGCAACTATTGTTAAAGAAATAAAGAGAAATCCAAAGAAAATCGAGCTACTTTTGAATAA
>CAZRQO010000005.1:6738-19957 GCA_964602425.1 Candidatus Woesearchaeota archaeon
GTGATTTCTCATGGATTCAAATCCACACAGTGATTTGCATAAAGAGAAATCCAAAGAAAATCGAGCTACTTTTGAATAAGTGATTTCTCATGGATTCAAATCCACACAGTGATTTGCATAAAGAGAAATCCAAAAAAGATTGAATTATTGCTTAACAAGTAGACAACCATATTATAAATTCAAATTCATACAGTGATTTGTATAAACAAGTAGATAATTTTATAAGTTCTATTTCTTTTGTTTGTATACAATGCCACACCAGTGTGTTCACTGTGGGAAAATTTATCCTGCAGGAAGTAAAGAATTACTAGAAGGATGTAGTGATTGTGGAAGCCATTTTTTCTTTTATATTAGAGATGACCAGCTTGAAAAAATAAAAGAGAGTCCAATTGAAATTCCTAAAGAAGAGAAAAAAGCTATTGAAAAAGATATTAGAGAGATGGCAGGTATTACTGATACTAAGGCCCCAGTTATACTTGATTTTGAGTCTGTTAGGGTTATTGGAAGTGGTAAATTTGAAATAGATGTTGTTAATTTATTTAGAAAGGATAGGCCTCTTATCTATAAACTGGAAGAGGGAAAATACATAATTGATTTAGCATCAACTCTAAGTCAAAATACTAAAGATTTAAAAGAAATTAAGAACCCAGATGAGAAAGATTAATTCTATTTTAAAAGAGGTATTAGAAAAAATAAAACCTCCTGAAGAAGATTTGAATTTTATAGATTCTACTTTAAAAAAATTTCTTGAAGACCTTGGAAAAAGAATTAAAAAAAATAAGGTAAAGGCAGAGATTTTTATTGGGGGAAGTTTTGCAAAAGGCACTGTTATTCTAAAGGATTATTATGATGTTGATGTGTTTATAAGATTTGATAAAAAACATAAAGAGCTTTCAAAATTAACTAAAAAAATTCTAAAAGGAATTAAAAATATTTCAGTGATTCACGGGTCAAGGGATTATTTTAGAGTAAAAAAAGGCCCTAATTTCTTTATTGAATTAGTTCCAGTAAGAAAGGTATCAAAACCAAAAGAAGCAGAAAATATTACAGATCTTTCTTATAGTCATGTAAATTATATTAAAAAAAGAATAAAAAATAAAAGAGTTTTAGATGAGATAAGAATTGCTAAGGCTTTTTGTTATGCAACAAATACTTATGGGGCTGAATCCTATATAAGAGGGTTTAGTGGTTATGCTTTAGAGTTGTTGGTTTATTATTATGGAAGTTTTTTGAAATTCATTAAAGCTATGACTAAAGATATCAAGAAATCAGAAAAAGGTAAAAATATATGGAGTAAAGAGTATGAAGAAAAATGGGAGGATATGAGAAAAAAAATAGTTATTGATATTGAAAAGGATTACAAAACTAGACAAAGGGTTTTATTTGATATAAATGCCTCAAAATTGATTTCACCTATAATTTTAATAGATCCAACATATCCACAAAGAAATGCTCTTGCTGCTCTTTCTAAAGAGACACTTGAGAAATTTCAAAAAAAGTGTAAGAAATTTCTAAAGAATCCTTCACTTAAGGCATTTGATATTGAAAAAGTTGATATAGAAAAAATAAAAAAACATGCTGAAAAAAGAAAACTAGAATTTATTTTAATTAAAGCTACAACAAATAAACAAAAAGGAGATATTGCAGGAAGTAAATTATTAAAATTCTTTAAACATTTAGGAAATCAGATTTCAAGATATTTTGATATAATTAGAAATGGTTTTGCATATGATGGAGAGAAATCAGCTAATTATTATTTTGTTGTAAGAAGTAAAAAAGAGATTTTAGTTCCTGGACCTTTTACTAAAGATAAAAATAGTGTAAGTAAATTTAAAAAAAGGCATAAAAAGACTTTTGTAAAAAACAAAAGAATCTATGCAAGAGATAAGATTGATTTTAATATAAAAAAGTTTGTTTCTAATTGGAAAAAAACATATAAAGATAGATTAAAAGAAATGAGTATTAGTGAATTAAGAATTACTTGAGATTTTATTTTCCTTCCCCCTTAGAGATAACAATCTTCACTCCTTCAGAGGCCTCTATTTTTTGGGGAACTTCTGGAGTTATTTTTGCTCTTTCTCCTTTTGATAATTCTTTATAAGTACGACATTGTCTAGATTGTCCAAAATGACAATAATCATTTCCTAAACGATCATGAGTGTCTATCATAATCTCATATAAATGAGTAGATTCTTTTTTTAATTTTCTAGTTTGTTCTTGTAAATATTTTAAAGTTGGACAATCTCCTTCAAATTCACATCTCCCAGATAATCCTTCTGCCATTTTATTCCTCTGTTATTTTTGAGGCAAGATAATGAAGCTCAGAGTTACTTAATCCTTGTCTAACAACTGTTTCTATTTTACCACTTGTTCTTCTAACTATTTTTAGTTCTTGTCCTTGCATATTTAATATAGGTTCTATTGGTATATTTGCTCCAAGAAATTGATCAACATAATGAGTTCTCGCATATTCTGCTACTTTATCTAATGAACGTACTCCCCCCACACCTGGTTCTAAACCAAATCGTATTGAAGGGTCATTTTCTTCTCCATAAACTTCTATTTTGTATAATGTTGCTGCCATTTTATTTTAAAGCTAATCCAAATAAAGATGCAAAAGCTTCTGAAAAGAAAGTTGAATTTAACCATATAGCTAAATCTTCTTGGCTTGATTCCTTAGAGAGGTAAAATAAAATCTCTCTTCTATCAATAATGAAAAATTTCGCATCAATGTTTATAGATTGGATTTTTATTCCTAATTGATTTGAGATTCTTTCAATTAAATTCTTTTCGCCTGATAATGCAATTCTAACTTTAACTCCAGATTTTTTTAATCTATCAAAAGTCTGTTTGAAAAGTTTAATCTTAGAAGCAAATTCTTTAGCACTAGTGCAGATTATGACTTCTTTTTCAGCATTCTGAAGAATCTCTCGTAGGTGATTAGAAATATTTGATTTACCTTTTAATGAAGCAGTAACATCCTCTCTTTTAATCGGGTTACTTCCTTCTTTATATAATCCTTCTAATTCACTATACTCTTCTGTGTTTTTTATTTTTAAAAGATCCTTCATTTTATCATCAGCATCTTTTTTAACATTATTTTTTAATTTTTCTAAGATTATTGCTGGTTTAACCCCAATATATTTAACTGGTTTTCCTAATTTTTCTATAGCAAATCCTTTTTTCTCTAGTGATTCTAAGACATCATAAGTTCTTGATCTAGGAACTCCAGAGATAGTAGAAATCTCACCTGCTGAAGCAATACCCTTGCTAAGTAAAGCTAACCATACTTTTGTTTCATAAACATTCAAATCAAAGTAATCTCTGATCTTATTTGTTAGTTCTTGTTTTACTATCATTTTAAGCAAAAATAAATAGCGGATTTCTTTTATAAATCTTCCTATTTGTTACCTTTCAACAGTGAGTACAATAGGGGTATATTAAGTCTATGTTTTATTAGACTTTAAAAGGGTCAAATTTTAAAGAATTATCCAACTTAGAAGCATACCTAAGAATATCCCTGTTGTGATAAAAGGCATTGCAGGATAGAATTTCTTCTTTTTTGCTAAGAAAAATAAGTATCCTAATCCAGAAGCAGCACCTAAAATAACAAATACAGCAGATAAAAGTCCAAGAGTTTTAAGCATAACTCCTGCTGTGATTATAGGGAAGATTATATCTCCTCCACCAAGAATAGCTACACTGACCTTAATTCCTTTTTTCTTAGACTTTGATGCTTTGAGTTTTTTAAGGCTTAATTTCTGTTTTTTAGTTAGATAAGGGACAAAAAATCCAGAAAAAACCTTAATTTTTTTAATTTGATATTTGGCCATCTTCTGCATAATTCCAGATTTCCAGACAGCCCACATATCATATGCAGAGATTAAAATTAGTAAAGCTATTACTGTGTAGATATTTAGTAATGGGACAAAAACAACTGCAATTCCAGGATATATTAAAAGTTCTGTAAAATTGTGAACTAAGAGGTTTCTTTTAAATATTTTAATAAAGGCTAAGGGAAGTGCTAAAATTACTGCAAGAATTAAAGCTCCTTTAAGAGACAATGTAAACCAAGGAATTATTTTAATAAAGGCTAGAAAACTTAAGAATAGTGCAATAGAGACAACAGCAAAAAACCATATTCTAAGAAAGACATGTATTTTAAATTTCATTAAAAGAAATAATAATGCTATGGCAATGACAAAGGCTATAATAATCTGTGAAAAAATACCAGCATACTCCCCTTTTGTTTCTGGTTCAGGGGGGTCTATCCATCCTAGATAAGGATTAGAAACTTCTTGAGTTGTACCATTAATTTCTGCTGTAACTTTAAGAGGATTAGCAGTTAATACAACCAGACCTATAAACTGCGTAAGTAAAAACATTACAAGTAAAATAACTGTAATTTTAAGATTGTGCTTCATATGAAAACAAGGAAAAAATAGTTTTTAAGATTATCTAAGAAATGTATTTAAAGATATCACTTAATTTTTTTATAGTTTTTGTTTTGATTTTCATTGGTTCATATTCTGATTCTATAAGCAAGGCATCAACTCCAATGTTCTTTGCTGATTTATAATCCCATTTATAACTATCTCCTATCATAAGTGCTTTTGATTTTGGGATTTTTCTTTTTTTTAATATTTTTAATATAAATTTTCCTTTAGAGCCATGATAATCTTTTGTTGCATAAACTTCATCAAATAACTTTGTTAAGTTAAAATGTTTTATTTTATATTTAATAATTGCATCTGCTTCTTTTGGAGTTTGAGGATGGGTTGAAAGAACTATTAGAATTATTCCCATTTGTTTTAATTTCTTAATTGTGGATAAAACAGAAGGAATCATTATGAGATGTTTTGTATAATTTTTAAATCTCTTATCTTTGTAAAGCCAAACAGGATGTTTTTTGTACTTTGTTTTTCTTGGATACCAAAGAGTTCCATCACCATCAAAGAAGATTATTTTCTTCTTCATTATCTTAATCTCATTGTCTCTAGATTTCTCGGAACATTTGTTTCAACTCTATTAAGTTTGTAAATAGCTGATGCTAAATCTAAACTTTTTGAGACTTCTCCGTGATTTACTATAACTCTTTTTGGTTTTGGCCTCATGTTATTAAACATAGACATAATCTCATTTCTTCCTGAGTGCGCTGAGAAACCACTGGCAGTATTAACTTCTAAATTTATTTTTACTATCTCTTCTTTTCCGTCTACAGTCATCCTTGTCTCTTTTATCCCTTCTTGAACCTGTCTACCTAAAGATCCAACACCCTGATAACATACAAAAATAATTGAATTTTTTTCATTGCTTGCAAACTCTTTAAGATACTCTACAGAGGCTCCTCCAACAAGCATACCTGATGTTGCTAGAACTATACATGGTCCGCCCTCAACTACTTTTTTTCTCTCTTGTGGTGACCCAACTCTTGAGAATATTTCTGAAACAAAGGGATTTTTATCTTGGAAAATCTGGGCCCTAACATTATTGCTTAAAAAATCAGGATAAGCTGTGTGAATAGCATTAATATCCCAAATCATACCATCAATATAAATTGGAACTTTTTTTAATTTGCCAGTTTTCATAGCATCTTCCAAAAGTAACATTGTTTCTTGGGCTCTACCCAATCCTAATTCTGGAATCAGTGCTTTTCCTCCCCTTTCAATTGTTTTATTAATTGCACTGAGTAATTCTTCTTCTGCCTGAGCTCTAGCAGGAAGGATATCTGTTTTAGCGCCATAAGTGGATTCTGTTATTACTGTCTCAACCCTTGGATAAGTTATAACTGCTGGATCAAGTAATCTAGATTTTCCGTATTTATGATCACCAGAATAAACTAGATTATGTAACCCATTTCCAATGTTTAGATGAACAATTGAGCTTCCTAGACAGTGGCCAGCATTATAAAAAGTGATTCTAACATCTGGAGTAACATCAGTAACTTCGTTATAATTCAGGCAGATACTATGTTTAACCATTTCTTTGATATCTGTTGAATTAAAAAGAGGTTTGGTTGCTTGTTTATATGCAACCCCAATAAAATCAAGTGCAAGAAGAGCGGCAATATCTCTTGTTGGAGGAGTCATATATACAGGGCCTTTATACCCCATTTTATATAAATAAGGAAGTAAACCTACATGATCTAAGTGTGCATGAGAAATAATTACAGCATCTAATTGTGCTATATCAAATTCCGGGACATTAAAATAAGGGAATTTATCTTTTCCTTGAGAAGATACATCAATTCCGCAATCCAAAAGGATTTTTGAATTAGGAGTCTGAAGTAAAAGACAGCTTCTTCCTACTTGTCTTCCACTGCCAAGCATAGTTACTCTTACCCATTCATCAACTTTTTCAGGAGACCATTCTTTGTAGATTTTTTGTCCTATGTTATTTAGAAATTTTCTTCTATAAGTATTATTTGCATATAGAACCTCTCTTATATTATCAGTAATCTTACTCTTAATTGATGCACTTCTCTGAACCTGAGGAGTCCATAAAGTCTTGGTTCTTATCTCTTCAATTATTGAACCTTGCTTACCTATTACTAATCCTGGTTTTTTAGCTTCAATTATTACAATACTTCTATGAAAATCAAAAATAATGGTTGTAATCTCTGCTTCTTGAGGAACAATACTTCTAATCTCTTTTTCTGTTTTTTCTTTATCTGGAAGAATTTTTTGGTCTGCTCTTAATTCTATTCTTTTCTTTAGTTCATTAACTATCTCTTTTATTCTTCCTTCTCCTTGTCTAAAAAAGTTTTCATTATCTGTATAGAGAACTATATTTGCTCCTTCAAAGCTAGCATCAACTATATTTCTGCCTAGTTTCTCTATTATTGTTTTTAGAATGTCCATTTTTCAATCTTTAAATTTGATGATTATTGTTCGTCTGTATAACTAGATTCAATCTTTTGTCCAATCACTTTTTTAATTCCATCTTTTTTTATAGTAAATATATCTACCCCATAACCGCTTCCAATATCTCTTTGGGTTGAAGATTTCAAAGCTTCTTTAGCAAGTTCAATCCCCTGTTCTACTGTTATATCCTTTTTGTATTGTCTTTCTAGTAAACCCAGAACATAAGGCATACCGCTTCCAAAATTAGCATCATAATCTTCTACTTCCATCACACTTCCTGCAGGTTCAACAGAATAAAGCTCAACAGATCCATCTTCATTAAATCCTGCAATTAGAGTTCCTACCATGCTTGGAACCATTGAGGGTTGTCTTACTTGAGAATATATGATTGTTGATAAAAGATTTGCAGCTTGCTTAACTGTAGGTCTAGAACGTGATTTAAGTTCTTTAATCTTAAGTTCTGCTGCAAGTAACTTTGATGTTCTTTGTATGTCTGAAACCATTCCTGTTCCAGAGAATAACAAATAATCATTTATTTGTTTGGTTTTTTCAGAATTTTTATTCATTACTATGTTTCCAGCAGTAGATTGCCTATCAGAAGCCATTACTATCCCATTTTTACAAATAATACCCAATACTGTTGTTCCTGTTTTCAAAATTGAATTTTTTAACTCACTATCCATCTTAAGAATAATCTAATTTTATATTAGAATTTATATTATTTTAGGAGAGTTATGCATTTATAAGTTTTTCTATTAAGCCTTTTGACTGACCCCTTCTTCTTTTGCTAATTTAATAACATTTTCAACAAATCCCTCTATCTTTTGCTCGTGACTAACAATAATCAATTGGGCTATGTTTAATTGCTCTAAAACCTCTCTCATTTTATCTAATTGCTGGTCACTAAATCCATCTGTGGGCTCATCTAAAATAACAAGGCCTTTTGTTTTAATCTGGCTTAAAATAGAATTAATAACCTGATTTAAAGAAAGTCTATATGCTAAAGCAATTGCAGTTCTTTCCCCACCTGAAAGATAAGCATAATCTAATTCATAATCATGCTGTTCTATTACTGGGGTAAATTGATCATCAAGCCTTACATTAAAATCCTCTGAAACAAGCATTGAGAACCATTCAGAAAAAAGAGTAGAGAATTCATTCTTAAGCTTGACCATTACATTTCTTTCTATGTTTGAAATAAGGGGAGCAAAACTTTTATTTAACCAATTCTCAATATTTGAGATATAATTTAATTCTAATTTAATGTTTTCTAATTTTTTTACTTTTTCTCTAAATTCACGTATTTGTTTTTCAAAAACGTCTATTTCTTTTTTTAGTTCTGCTACTTTAATTTCTGCTAATCTTTCTTCTTTGGAAGCAGCTTCAAATTCTTGGGTCTTTTGTTCAAAAATATGACCATATTTATTTAATTCAAAAACAGAATTTTTTAAAGCTGTCAGATGCTGTGTGAGTAGTTCTATATCTTTTTCTAGAGAGGTATTATTTTCTTGTAGTTCTTTAGTTCTTAGTTTTTTCTCATACAGACTTTCTAGTTTAATTTTAAGGATTTTTGATTCCTGGATTCTATTCTGTATAGAGTTTATTTGAGAACTTATTTGATTTAATTTTTCTGAGATACTCTTTTTTTCTATGGTTAAAGAGTCTATTTTCTTAACATTTTCTACAATATTTGTCTCAACCTTATTTATAACATTACTTTTATGAACAGGTCCTACATCCTGAAGACAAGTCGGGCACATTTTCAGCCCAGAGATACTGTTTTTTAGATCATCATTCTCTTGATTTTTAAGAGCAAAGGAACTGATTTGAGATGTTATTGTTAAATTTTTCTCATTTAATTCTTCTTTTTCTTTTTTTAATAAACTCAATTCATTTTCTAAATCAGAAACACTAGATTCTTCTATCTTAATACTATTCAACTCATCTATTTGTTCTGATAATTTTTCTATTAATCTAGAATTATTTAACACAGAATCTTCTTTTGTAGAGATCATTATTCTTGTCTTATCTATTTCTGATTGTAATTTATTTTTTTCTTCTATTTTTTCAGATATCTCTTGTTTTTCTTCTTGAATTTTTTCTCTGGTTTCTGTTTTTAAGAATAATTCCTTCTCAACTGAGATTAGATTATATCTTTTTGTCTCAAGTTCATTTTCTTTTGAGATTATATCTTCTTTCTCTTGTTCAAGATTAGAGGTTAGTGCTTCTTTGAATCTTTTTTCTTCTCTTAATTTAGAAGTAAGTGTTGAAGTATTCTCTAGTATTCTTTTATACTTATCAATTCCAAAGACATGTCTTAGAGTATTAATTCTTGTCTCAGGGTCTTGGAGAATAATCTGTTTCATTTCTTCTTGGGGAGTATAAACTGTAAATTTGTAAAGGATATTTTGTTTTTTTGCAAATTCCTTGGGATAGTTCAGCAGGTCTAAAACAATACTCTTGAGTTCTGTAACTGATACTTCCTTTATTATGTCATCAACAATAATAGAGCAGTAATTTTGAGATATTGATTTTCCCTTTTTTAAAGTTCTTTGAATAATAACTTCTTTTCCTTCAATTTCAAATTCAATTGTTGCTCCTCCTTCAATCTCCCCATTTCTTAATAAAGAAGAACCTCTTTGCCCTGGTTGTAAACCAAATAATGCAAATTCAATTGCAAGAAGTATTGAGGTTTTTCCAGAGCCAATATCTCCTGAAAGCAGAGTAGAACCTTCTGGAAATACTAATTCTTGATTTTTATAACTTCTTATATTATTTAGTGTTATTTTTTTAAGTTTCATTTTATTTTTATTACTTTTTTAACTCCATCTAAAATCCTATTTGTAAAAGTTTCTGTTTTTTCATCTTCTTGTTTTTCAATTGAGAGGTGATTAATTAATTGAGGTATAAGAGAGTTAAAATCAGAGGGGTTTTCTTCAGAATAAATATTAATAGTTTCTTCTTCAATATTTTCTGCATTCTTAACATCTATGTCTAATTCAACCTCTTTCATCTTTAAATCATGCGTATTTTTTAAAATAAAATAAGCTCCTTTGTTTTTTGCGTGTTCTTCTATTTTAGAGAATTTTACATCTGAGTTTTTTCCTTTTTCTAAATTTCCTTTAATCCTTAAAAGAATTATCTTATCTTGAATCTCTCTATTATTTATTTCTGAGATAATTTTCTCAGTTGCAGTAAGAGCATTTGTTAGATTTACTTCAATTGATTCAATCTCTTTTATCTTTAAATCAACTTTATGTAATCTTTCTGGAGAACTAGTATCTATTATATAAAAACCCCCATAGTTTAGGTCCTCTAATTCTTGAAAATTATTTGGAAATACTGGTCCAGGATATACAAAATTTTCATATTGAAAATCTATATGTAAGTGACCAAGAGCATAATAATCAGCTTTTGGGACTTCTTCTGTTGATAGTGAATCAATTGGAAGGGTTCCTTTAGCCTTATCTATTGTAGTGTGAAGCATAAGAACCTTAAACATTCCAGGAGAGTCATGTAATTTAATTTTTCTTAAATCATCAATCTCTAATCCTGCTTTTTTTCCAGGATAACCATATAATGCTACTCCTTTATAAAGAACAGGATTTAAATAAATAACATCTTCTATTTTTTCAAAATCTGTTACATTTTTACAAAAACCTGCTTTTTCTAAAACATCTAAAAAACTCTTTCCAGAAACAGAGTAATCATGACTTCCAGCCACTATAAAACAGGGTATATTTGCTTCTTTTAATATTCTAAACTCTGCAAAAGTTTTTTTTAGGATTTCAATAGGAGGATAAGCAGAATCAAATAAATCCCCAGCAATTAGTACAAAATCCAGTCTTTCTTTTATACACCTAGCTATAACTTTTTGAAAGGATTGAAAATTTAAATCCTGCATAGGTTGTTGTTTCCAACCTCCTAAATGTACATCTGAAATATGCGCAAATTTTACCATTAAAAACAACCTCCAGGTTTTTTTCGATTTTCCACTTTGCACTGAAGGGCGATTTCTAATTGCCTCCTTTGAAATCGCATAAAGACTATTATTTTTACCATATTTTATTAAAAAGGTTTATAATATTTGAAAAATATAGGTCTATATAAAATTGAGTGTAATATATCATAATAAATGGGATGTTTAATATAATAAAATGAGGTTTAGTGTTTTAATTGGGGGAAAAGCAGGCCAAGGTCCAAATATACTGGCACATACACTAGGAAGGGTATTAGTTAGAAGGGGATTATATGTATTTTACTCTAGAGATTATGAATCTGTGGTTAGAGGGGGGCATAATTTTAATGTTCTGACCTTTTCAAATGAGCCAGTTTATAGTAATGACAATAAAATAGATATTTTGCTTGCATTAGATAAAAATACCCTTGAAGTGCATAAGAGTAAATTAAAAGAGGGTTCTATAATCATAAATGAAAAAGATAAGAAAAATATGTATTTAGCTGGCAAATTATTTAAAATTCTTGGAATAGAATTTGAATTTCTTGATGAAGAATTAAAAATACTAGAAAAAAAATATGAAGAGAATATAAAAGAGGCTAAAAAAGGTTATGAAGGGACTGAGCAAAAAATTGAACTAGAAAAGGAATATGGTTGTGTTCTGGAAAAGGGAACAAGGTTTTTCAGAAATGGTAGTATGGGAATTGCAGATGGTGCAATTAATGCTGGATTAGATGTTTATTATGCATATCCTATGACCCCTGCCACATCAATCATGGGGGAGCTTGCAGAAAGGCAAAGAGAGTATAATCATATAGTTGTGGAATTAGAAAATGAGATTGCAGTTGCTAATGCAGGGATTGGAAGTGCTATTACAGGAGCAAAGACAATGGTTGGTACTTCTGGAGGAGGATTTGATTTAATGTCAGAGGCTCTAAGTCTTACTGGAATAGCTGAGGTTCCATTGGTGTTTTATCTTGCTCAGAGGCCTGGTCCTGCTACAGGGGTTGCAACATATCAGGCTCAAGGAGATTTAAATATTGCAAGGCATGCTGGACATGGAGAGTTTCCAAGAGTAGTTGTTGCTCCTGGAGATGCAAAAGAAGCAGAAGAATTAACAACAGAGGCTTTTTATTTTTCTCAGACATTTAAAATTCCTTCAATTATACTTAGTGATAAACATTTAGCAGAGAGTTTTTATACAATAAAAGGAAAACCAGATTTAACAATCTCAGAGAAACTAACCTCATTTGGAAGATATAATAGTTATGAAAAAAATGAGGAGGGCTCTGCCACTGAGAATCCAGAGATTGTAATGAAAAATGTTGAGAATAGAAGAATAAAAGCATGGAACATAATAGAAGAGGCAAAGAAATTTGAACAATATAAGGTTTATGGAAATAGACACTCTAATAATGTTATTATTGCATGGGGAAGTACAAAAGGTGCTATTTTAGATGCCTTAGAGGGTGAAGGAATGGATGCTAAGTTTGTTCAGATTCTATACATAGACCCTTTTCCATCAGAGAATTTATGGAAAGAATTAATAGGGAAGAATTTAATTTTAGTAGAAAATAATTCAACTTGTCAATTAGGCCAATTACTTAAAGAAAAAACAGGATTTAATATTCCATTGAAAAATAGAATCTTAAGATATGATGGAAGACCGTTTTTAAGAGATGAACTTGAGATTGAGATTAAGAGGAGATTGAAAAAATGAAATTAATTACAAAAAGATTAATATTAAGAAAACCAGGAAAAAAAGATATTAGGGATTTAATAGAAGGATTAAATAATCTTAATGTTAGTAAATATTTATCAAAAGTTCCATATCCATATAAGAAAAAAGATTCTGAATGGTGGATTAATGATTGTAAAAAACAATTTGCAAAAAAACAAAAAAGAAATTATCCTTTTCATGTTGAGTTAAAATCAGAGAAAAAATTAATTGGGGCAGTGGGATTGCATGAAATAGACCATTTTAATAAATCAGTAGAGATTGGATATTGGGTAAATGAAAAATATCAGAGACAGGGAGTAGTTAAAGAAGCGTTAATTAAATTGATTGATTTTGCTTTTAATAAAATAAAATTAAATAGGCTTGTTATCAAAGCATATCCAAAAAATAAAGCATCAAATAATGTTGCAAAAAAATTAAATTTTAAGTTTGAAGGAACAGAGAGAAAATCTCACAGAAGTTTGTCTACAAATAAAATATATGATGCCAAAGTCCATAGTTTATTAAAAAAAGATTGGCCAAAGATAAAAAGGAGGTTAAAATGACATTAGAAACAAATTCAAAAATAACATGGTGTCCTGGATGTTTTAATTTTCAGATACTAGATGGAATAAAAAAAGTTTTAAATGAAACTAAAATGAACAATACACTTAATATAAC
>CAZRQO010000006.1:0-17845 GCA_964602425.1 Candidatus Woesearchaeota archaeon
GTACACTTCCTTAAGCAATAAAATATTCCTTGATGTTGCAAAAAGTCATGTTGTTTTAGTTGCTGGGAAAAGAGGAAGTGGTAAATCATATACTTTAGGAGTAATAGCAGAAGAGATTTCTAATCTTCCAAAGAGTGTAGGCCAGAATATTGGAAGCTTAATTTTTGATACAATGGGAATTTACTGGACAATGAAATATGCAAATGAAAAAGATAGAGAACTCTTAGAAAATTGGGGATTAAAAGGAAAGACCCTGCCTGTAAAAGTCTTTGTTCCATTTGGCCATTATGAATCATATACTGAAAAAGGAATTCCAGTAGATGAAAAATTCGCACTAGATACAATGGAGATGTCAGCAGAAGACTGGGTCCTTATGTTTAGCCTGGACATGATTAATCCAATATCTGTTTTAATTCAGAGAGTAATTAACTCTCTAATGGAGGAGGAAGGAGAATATGAGATATCTGATATAGTTGAAAGAATAAAAACATATCGCCAGAGTTCTGAAGATTCTAGAATAGCAGCAATGGGATTATTTGAAGCAGCAGATACTTGGGGTATATTTGCTAAAGAAGGAGAAACCCCCACTAAAGTAGAAGATTTAGTTAATGCAGGAAAAACAACTGTATTAGACTTAAGTGTATATAGTTCAGTAGGAGCATTTAATGTAAGAGCTTTAGTCATTAGTCTAGTCTCAAGAAAAATATTCAAACAAAGAATGGATGCTAGAAAAAAAGAGGAGATAATTGCAGTATCAAAAGGATTTGAGTTTTTAGGAACTGAAGAAAAAAAAGAGTATCCTCTTGTATGGATAATCATAGATGAAGCCCATGAATTTCTTCCAGAAGATAAAAAAACAATTGCAACAGATGCTTTACTCCAATTATTAAGAGAAGGAAGACAGCCAGGAATCAGTGTTGTTCTAGCAACCCAGCAACCAGGAAAAATCCACACAGATGTTATGACTCAATCAGATGTTATTATATCTCACAGAGTTACATCTCAACCAGATGTACAGGCACTAAATCAGATTATGCAGAGCTATCTCCTTGAGACAATTAAGAGATATATGGATGATCTTCCTACTCTAAAAGGTTCTGCTATTATTCTAGATGATAATTCTGAGAGAATCTATCCAATGAGAATACGTCCTAGATTTACCTGGCATGGTGGAGAAGCTCCAACAGCAGTTAAGATTGAAAAAAGATTGTAATGCTTCTCTAGAATGCCTGGCATGGCGAGTGAGTTCATGAAACTTCTATATCGCCCTTGATTTTGAATGAGCTCAGGAGTTGGAGAAGCTCCAACAGCAGTTAAGATTGAAAAAAGATTATAATATTTCTTGGTACTTATTTCTAATTTCTAACAATTCTGAATCAGATTCAACATACTTATCCCAATCAGCCATAGTAGCTCCAGGCTCATAAGAAAAAAAAGTTTCTCTATGAAGGTCATAAAGAGGAATATTATCCCCCCTAGTTTTTGTACTTATTTCTTCAATTTCACTTTCATCCCCACACAACTCTTCTGGGGTATAAAAGAGTCCACATAAGGGTTCTCTAGTATCTAATGTCTTTGTTGTCATTTTGAATAAAAAAGAATTATAATTTTTATTTATAAACTTATCTATTTGTCTTTTTCAAGACTGCAGAAATTTAAATATTAAATTATTTTAAAGTCGATTCTAATTCTAAATTTATATGGGGCAATCTCTCCTGCTTTTTTCTTGTTTAGTATTTTTATTTTTTTCTTAGATTTCCTAGCTTCTTCCTGAATTTTCTCTATAATAGAACCAACCTCATCTGATTTACAAAAATCATAATAATAAATCACAGTGCCTTTTTTGCTTAATTTAAATGCCTCTTTCAAGAACATATCTCTTAATTGAGGACGAGGCATAACAATAACATCAAACTTATTTTTAATCCTAGAAGCCAATCTTTTTATATCTCCAGGAAGTAATTTAACTTTATTCTTGACTTTATTTAATTCTATATTTAATTCAGCATACTTATTAGCTTTTTTATTGATTTCATTAGAATAAACTATCTTAGCTTTAGAATTCTTAGCAATAACAATGCTGTAAGGAGCAACTCCTGCAAACATAACTAATACCTCTTGATTTTTCTTAATCTTAGAAGCTATTTCTTTTCTCTCATTACTTAATCTAGGAGAAAAATAAGTCTCATCTATATTAAATCTAAAAACACAATCATTCTCTTTATATAATACTTCTTTGGTCTTTTCACCAGCAAGATGTTTTGTCTTCATCTTTCTTAATCTACCAGCAAACTTTCCAGATTTCTCCAGCACTGTCTTTATAGCCTTATTCTGCTTTAAAATACTCTCAGCAAACTTTTTCTTATTAGAAGCCTTATAATCATCAGGAAAATTAATAATTGCTATATTACCTAAAACACTAAATGCACGTTGTCTTATCATAATATAATTAAATCAAAAATAGAATTTAAAGGTTTTGGAAAAAGATAAAAAAGTTTATCTAAATTCTAGTTTCCTTTATAAAAGTAAACTTTTTCTTTATTAAATTATCAAAAATAAGAAGCAATGCTAAAACAATTATAACAACAAGCAAAATAGTTGTTTTCAACTCATTATCAAAATCCTGATTTCTCACAAATAAAAAAACCATAATTCCATAAAAAACCCAGAAAAATTTTCTTAGTCCGCCATAAATATTTGAAGAATATAAAAATAAAAAAGCAATAGCTATAGGAATAGAGATTAAGAGTATAGAACCCATCACACTATATGTTTGAGATAAAAATAACATCTGAGAAGGAGAAACATAAAAAGCAGCAATTAAAGAAACAATCAAACCAATAACTATAGAGATACTTTTCTTTTTAAAGAGTTTAATCATAACCTGAAAAGTTATAAAAAAAACTAAGACAAACATTAATGCCTTCAAAAGCAATTCATTTGTTAAATCAAACATTTTTATACTTAATATAATATAAATGAAATGTTTTTAAATATAATGGAAGAAAAACAAATGGAAATCACATATAGATTAATATAAAAAATAATTTTAAATCAAAATTATAAAATTAACTATACAATGCCTTTAGTTTCTTTTTTATTAATTCAGCTGATTTATTATATTCTTCTGGAGTTATAATTGAATCTTCTAAATCTTTTTTTAATTCCAGTAATAATCTTTTAAATTTTCTTCTAAATCTTAATTTTTTTTCTTCTTCAAATTTAAAAAAATCCACCATTCCAAAATAACTATGGATTTTTTTATCAAAAAAGATAAAAATTATTGCAGCTAAAACAGTAATCCCATAAATCCAGTGTGCCATCTCAGGAATCTCAGAAGACTTCATAATCCAAATAACAGTTAATATTACAAAATAAAATGTCCAAAAAACTTTTCTTCCATAAGATCCAATTTTAGTGTTATGAATAAAATAAAAGAAAATTACAATAGGCAAGATTGTTGTTATTGCTATTCCTAAAACACCATACTGGATAAAGATAGATTCAAAAAAATTATTCTGATTAATGAATCTTATTGCAAGAATAGACACAATTAATGACACTATTGTGCTTATTTTTTTATTTTTTTCTCCTATAGGAGTCCTATCTAATACATTTTTTACTATAATTATTAAAAGAATTAATAGCAAAATTTTATGAAAGAAAAAATCTGAAGTTTGGTATTCTCCAATGATTGTTTCAAAGATAGGAGACAAAATTCCCAATACACTCTCTATGCCCCTTGTTATTTGAGAAGCTGCAAAATCAAAATCAAAAGAGGATTGTGCATTTATAAAAGGAATTATAAAAATCATAGATAAAGACAACAAAACCAATATCCTAGACAAGATATTTCTTTTTTTAACCATATTAAGTAATATATTCTTGAGTTTAAAAAAGTTTATAAAGTCTTTTTATTATATTAAGAATATGATGGTGAAAAATAAAAGAGGAGCATCAGCAGGACTTACTGTTATTGCGCTTGGACTCTTAGTTTTTTTTATTGCAGTAATATTTATTTCTACTTATATTAATTATCAATCTACTCAAAATGTAATTAGTGCTATGGAAATCTCTTTTGATGGAGTGGCTGATTTTGCTCAAAGAATCCTTTACCCTCTCTTAAATGTCTTATTAAACTTAAAAGCGGCAGAAGCTTATTCTTTTTTAATGATTTTAACCTTTATTTTAATGTCTGTAGTGTTTATAGGAACACTAGATTCAATTAATATTTTTGGAGATACAAAAACATCGGGATTAATGAATTTTATTATTGGGATTATTGTAGCTATAATAGGGATTAGATTTATGCCTCCTGCTGTTTGGGGTTCTTTAACTGCTCCTGCAAGTGCTCTTGTAGCTACTATTCTTTTGGGAATTCCTTTTGCTGCCTTGACTTTTGTTACTATGAAGCTTCAAAATTCTCTTGCTAGAAAAACAATCTGGTTATTTTACATAATTTTTACTCTTTACTTGGTATCCTCTCAAACTTATGGGGCGTTGCTGTGGGTATATTTTGCATTCTTAGTTATAGCAGGGGCAATGATGTTCTTTGATGCAAGTTTAAGGAAGTTTATGAATAAACAAATGGAAGAATTGTATGTAGAGAAAGAGTGGGAAAGCAAGAATGTTTTATTCCATAAAAATCTTATGGAGGAAATTGGGGAGTACACAGATGTTTTAATGAGTGGATCTGCTTCTGACGCAGATGTTAAAGTTGCTGAAGCCAAACTAAAAGAATTAGAAAAGAGACGTAAAAAAGGACTTAAAAGAAAATAAATAATTCTAATTAATTACAAAAATTTAAAACCATCTACCTAAATTTTTTTGCTTTTGTTTTTCTTTAATATCTCTTAATCTCTCAATCTGTTTCTCAACTCTATCTTCTGAAAAATCATGCTTCTTAACTAAAATCTCTCTGATTTTATCTTCATTTATTTTTCCAAATTTAATATCCGCGTCTTTTACTTTATGTTTGTGAAATAATTCAAATATTTCTTTCCAATCAAATCTATCCTCTTCTGGTAATTCCTTTATTCTTTCTTCAACATGTTTAAAGATTAGAACAGGTTGTTTATACTTTTTAACAATCTCAAGTGCTTTTTTTTGTCCAACTCTAAAAACCCCCCTAGGATTATAATCAGTTCCTATTAAAATTCCAAGAGAAATCAATTGGTCTAGATTTATTCCTAAAGAATCTAAAACATGTTTTAATTCAATTAATTCTGGATGCACTTCAACATAACCAGATATAGTCTTTCTCTTTCTAGCCAGAGTCAGATTTCTAATTAATAAGGGGGCACCAAAAAGAAGAGCATCATAATCCTGTGAAACAGCAGCAAAAACTTCTTTTCTTCTAGATAAATAAGCAGCCTCTGCTTCTCCTTCTGAAGGAGCTTGAATAACTGCAATCCCAAGTGCCTTTAATAATTCCTTGCTCTCCTCAATCATCTCATCATTTAATCTGATTAATTGGCTGCCATATCTCCTCATTGCAGTAATATCTTCTACTTGTTTAGCTTGCTCATATCTCTCTTTTGCAATGTCTCGTCCTGCTTCCCTTTTTTTGTATGTCTTTTTCTTAAGTTCAGGAGATTTTCCATCAAATACATAGACTAATTTTATTCCTTCTGAAAGCAGAGCCACATTTCTATAAAGAATACCAGACAAATGACTAGTCACTCTTTGTTTTTTATCCATTAAAGGAGTTCCATCTAATTGTCTTATACTAGATAAAAACTGATATAATATATTATAAGCATCTATGCAAAGTACTTTTCCTTTTAAATCTGAGATCTTAATCTCCTTTCTTGGAACAATTTCTTTAATGTTTAGTCCGATCTTAACTCACCAATTATACTTAGAAATCAATATATAAATAATTATCTGGTTTCTCTATTCTCCACTTTTCTTATCCAATTTCGAAAGATTTTTCTAATTGTCCATGGAGGCCTTTGACTAAGATCTGTTTCCTTTCCTTCTCCATATTTTTCTGAGCAACACCTAACTAAAAGTTTTCTCATTTGAGGGACCTTAGTTACATTTTTCATTTCTCTTGAAAAAATATCAAGAGGATCTGGTTGGTCTTTTTTTGGAAAATTTCCTATTTGTATATAATAAATATTTCTATTACTTCCAGTTTTTTTTACTGGATGAGTTAAGTAATGAGTAAGTTCCTCTAATCCTGAATCTAATGCTTCTTTTACATCTACATTGTGATCATAATCTACAAAAATATCTCTATATTTTTTCCCAAGAAGATCATAAATTAAATGAGCAACCCATCCCCCTTTTAATGAAACATATCCATTTACCTGACAAAAGATGCTTGCTTTAATATTCCGTTTCCCCTCTCTTTCAACAACATTATATATTGTCTCCCAAATACCTGTTCTTTCAACAGGCGGGGGTTTAGCTTCTTCCTCATCAACCATGGCTTCAATATCACTCTCTTCTTTTCTAGCCAAATAATTAGCATCTGCTTTTCCAATAGCATATAATTTTTCATCTCTTATAGGCATTTCTACTATCTCTTTTAATTTATTATATAATTCAAAGTATTTTGGGGCATCACGTCTATCATGAGCTTCTTTTATCTCTTTTAATAATCTTCGACACCTTGCATCTCCCATACATTCACTACTTAATAGTGATATATAAATCTTACGATTTCCAATCCTTATAATAGCAGGGGCTTAATTTTAAATAACTAAATTCATTAAAAATATCAACTTACAATGAAAATAGATTTCATTCCAATTGATTATAATTATTTTGATTATGAAGGTAGAAATTATGCAAAAATTATAGGCAGAAGCAAGTCTGGAAAAAGAATCTGTGTTATTGATTCTTGTGATGTATTTCTATGGGCAATACTAAAAGACAAATTAAGCAAATTAAAGATAGATAAACTAATTAAAAAAATACAAAAAATTCAATTAGATATTAAAGGGAGACAAACAAAAGTAGAAAAAGTTGAACTTTTAAACAAGAATTTTCTTGGAAAACCAGTAAAGGCCCTTAAAATATATGCTACAAATTACAAAGACTTGCATGATATAGCTGGCCGATTAGGTATGCCCGAAATAGAAAACAGAAGAGGTTATGATTTAGGATATATAACCCATTATATTATGGAGAAAAAGATTATTCCTCTTACTTGGTATGAGATTCAAGGAGATATGCTTGATGATAAAAATGAATTAGGAGGAATAGCAAAAGCACAAGATGTAGATTTATGTATTAAATTAGAATCTTTTAGCCCTATACCTGAAAAACCATTTGAACCAAAAATATTGTGTTATGATATTGAATGTGATGAACTTAAAATAGGAGAAGGAGAAATTCTCATGGTTTCTCTAGTTTCAAAAGATTTTAAAAAAGTTATTACATGGAAAACAGAAAAAGAAAGAAACTCTCATCTTCCTTATGTAGAATATGTAAAAGATGAAAGAGAATTAATTAAAAAATTCCTAGAGTATGTAAAAAAAATCTCTCCTGATTTTTTAATAGGTTATTTCTCAGATGGGTTTGATCTTCCATATCTAAAAACAAGAGCTGATAAACATAAAATAAAATTATCTCTAGGATTAGATGGTTCTCAACCTAGATTCTCAAGAGGAGGCCTTTTTGGATTAACAGCAAAAACAAAGGGAATTGTTCATATTGACCTATTTAAATTCATTAAAACTGCTTATTCTCAGTACATGGAATCAGAGACTCTTACACTTAATGAAGTTGCAAAAGAGTTTCTAGGAGATAGAAAAAAACTTTTTGAGCATAAACACTCTTCAACACTCGGGCATAAAGCCTGGCAAGAATACTATGAATATAATCTTCATGATTCAGTTCTAGTTCAGGGATTATTTGAAAAACTCTGGCCTGATTTACTTGCTTTTTCAAGGACAATGAAAGAGCCAATACATAATACATCAAGAAATGGTATGTCAAGCAATGTTGAATCTTATATTCTTCATAATCTTGAAAAGTTCAATGAGATTCCAGAAAAACATCCTACTTATGATGAAATTGGTGCAAGAAGAGGATTAAGTAAATATAAAGGTGCTTTTGTTTTAGAACCAATTCCAGGGTTATATGAAGATATAGTCTTTTTTGATTTCACTAGTAGTTATGGAAGCACTATTGTGACTTATAATCTATCTAAATCAACACTTCTTGGAAAACCAGAAAAAAATTCCAATAGCATAGAAATAGACAAGAAAAAAGTATATTTTAGCAAAAAACAAGGATTCTTTCCAGAAATGTTAAAATACCTAATTGAACAAAGAAAAAATACTAAAAAAGAACTTCAAGCTAAGCCAGATGTAATAAAAAAAGCAAGAAGTAATGCTTACAAACTTCTAGCTAATTCAAGTTACGGTTATCAAGGATTTTTTGGAGCAAGATACTATTGCAGAGAAGCTGCTGCAGCAACAGCTGCTTTTGCAAGGAAATTAATAAAAGAAGTAATAATAAAAATAAATAAAAAAGGATACAAAGTTACCTACAGCGATACAGATTCAATCTGTTTCTTAATGAATAAAAAATCAGAATCAGATGTCTTGAAATTTCTAAAAGAATTAAATTCAAAACTTCCAGGAATAATGGAACTTGAACTTGAAGGTTTCTTTAAAAGAGGTATTTGGGTTACAACACGGGCTGGAATTACAGGTGCTAAGAAAAAATACGCATTACTAAGCAAAGACAATAAAATAAAAATCAGAGGTTTTGAGACAGTTAGAAGAGATTGGTGCAAATTATCCAGACAAATTCAGGATTATGTATTAAGGCAGATTCTATTAGACGGCAATGAGAAAAAAGCTTTTGAATATGTAAAAGAGATTGTAAAGAAAATCAAACAAAGAAAGGTAGATATTAAAGAATTAATTATTAGGACTCAACTTAAAAAGCCCATTTCAGAATACAAAAATATCTCCCCACATGTTATAGCTGCTAAAAAAATGCAGGAGCAGGAGATTCCAGTATCCCAAGGAAACCTTGTAGAGTATTATATTGCAGAAACTTTAGAAAAAAAGAAACTTGTAAGAGAAAAAGTCAAACTTCCTCATGAACCAGGAGAATACAACATAGAATACTATCTCACCAGACAGATTCTTCCCGCAGTTGAGAATATCTTCCAAGTATTTGATATTAATATAAAAGAACTTATGGATGGAAAAAAACAAACAACTTTAGAGAACTTTAAATGAGACCAAGAATAATTCATGAATTAAAAAAACATATTCCTTTTACAGCTATAGCAACACTAATTGCAATACTAATAACTCTCTTTATTCTATTTGGAATTAAAAAAGAGATTTCACAAGAATCTTTTCATATTCTCCACCCACTACATGTTCTCGCATCTGCACTCGTGACTGCAGGAATTTTTTACAAATATAAAAAAAATTTCATCCAAGCATTATTTATAGGGGTTCTAGGTTCAGTAATTATCGGAAGCATCAGTGATGTAATTTTCCCATATCTTGGAGGATTATTATTTAACCTCAATATAGAATTCCATCTTCCTTTAATAGAGATGACAACTCTCATACTATCTACAGCAATAATAGGAAGTATTTTAGGAATCTCTCTTAAAATAACAAGATTTCCGCATTTTATACATGTATTTTTATCTGTATTTGCTAGTTTATTTTATCTTTTAGCATTTAGTCAAGCTTTTGAAATAATTTATTTTATTGGAGCTTTTTTTGTAGTATTTATATCAGTAATAATTCCATGCTGTATTTCAGACATAATTTTTCCTTTTCTTTTTCTTAGAAAGAAATAAAAACCCCAAATAACCAACAAAATCATGAAAGAACCAAGTTATTTTCCAGAATGTTGGAAATGTCAACAATATAGTGTAGAAAATCCAGCAGAAAGAAAAGAAATTAATAAAATAAGAGATGAAATCTTAAAGGATATTGAATTTGATTTGCATAATGATGTTCCTGGAGCAGAAGAAGAAAAAAGAACTTATAAAGAAAAATGTGTCCCATGTCTAGCACAAAGAATAAGAGAGTTTGATGAAAAATTCCTATTAGGGATTAATGCAAATGCCAATAGTCTTTATGCTCCTAAACCTAAAGAAGAATGAATATTCCTTTCTTTGATAATCTTTATATAATAGTTTAATTCATTTAAAATATGGAAAAAGAAAAAATAATTCAAGCAGGAAAAATAGCATCTAAAGTCATAGCTTATGCTAAGAATTTAATAAAACCAGGTATGCCACTTTTAGAAATAGCTGAAAAAATTGAACAGCAAATAAAAGATTTAGGTGGAGAGCCTGCATTTCCAACAAATCTAAGTATAAATGAAATAGCTGCCCACTACACTCCAAGTAATGAAGATACTACAACTGCCACTGGTTTGCTAAAAGTTGATTTAGGAGTTCATATTGATGGTTGGATAGCAGATACTGCTTTTTCTCTTGATTTAGATGGAAACACAGAAAATAAATCTTTGATTGATATAGCAAAAAAATGTTTAAGCAATGCTTTAAAATTAGTAAAACAGAATGTTTCAACAAATGAAATTGGAAAAGAAATTTATAGAACTGCTATTTCAAATAATATGACTCCAATAGTAAATCTTTCAGGGCACGGGATAGATAGATATGATTTACATGCTGGAATAACAATTCCAAATATTGATGATAAAAAAGAAATTAAATTACATGAGGGTGTTTATGCAATTGAACCCTTTGTGACTTTTGGAAATGGAAAAGTTCATGATGGAAAACCATCTGGAATCTATATGTTATTAGATTCTAAAAATGTAAGAAGTCCAACAGCAAGAGAAGTTCTCACATATATAATAGATGAATATGGGAATCTTCCATTTTGTTCTAGGTGGTTAGTAAAAGAATTTGGAGCAAAAGCAAGATTAGCTTTAAGAGAACTTGAATCTCAAGGAAATCTACACCAATATCCACAACTTATTGAAGATTCAAAAAGAAAAGTTGCACAAGCAGAACACACATTTCTCATCAAAGGTGATGAAGTGATTGTGACAACTGAATGATTATTTAACCCAAATAAGTCTCTGAAGGCACTGCTGCTCTTGCGGATTTAAGATAATCTTCTTCAACTTTTTTATAAACTTTGATTGTATTCTTAGTAACACTTGGTTTAACTTTTTTCAAAGCCTCATCAAAATGTTTCTTCTTTACCTCATTAGCAGTTATATCTTCTCTTAAAGCAAGCATTCCTGCTTCTCTTATTACTCCTTCAATATCTGCACCAGTATAACCATCTGTAAGTTTTGCAAATTCTTTAAGCTTAATGTCTTTTGAGATAGGCATATTTTTAGTATGAACTTCAAAAATACTTAATCTAGCTTTTTCATTAGGAGCATTTACTAAAAGTATCTTATCAAATCTTCCTGGTCTTAGTAATGCAGGGTCTAACATATCAGGACGATTAGTAGCCCCAATAACTAAAACATCTTTTAAATCTTCTATTCCATCCATCTCAGCAAGTAACTGATTTAATACTCTTTCAGTAACTTTATTTCCTGCCTCTTGCCCTCTTCTTCCAGCAAGAGAATCTATTTCATCAAATAAAACAATACATGGAGAGACTTGTCTTGCTCTCTCAAATACTTTTCTCACTCCTTCTTCTGATTCTCCAACCCACTTACTTAGTAATTCAGGTCCTTTAATCTGAATAAAATTAGCTTCTGATTCTTTTGCAACTGCTTTAGCTAAAAGAGTCTTACCTGTTCCAGGAGGTCCATAAAGTAAAAGTCCTCTTGAAGGTCTAATACCAAGTCTCTTAAAGGATTCAGGGTGTTTAATAGGCCACTCAACTGCTTCTTTAAGTTCTAATTTAGTATCTTCTAATCCACCAATATCTTCCCATCCAATATTAGGAGTTTCTACTAATACCTCTCTCATTGCACTAGGCCTTACAACCTTAAGAGCTTCTGTAAAATCTTTGTGTTTAATAATTAATTTTTCTAAAACTTCTTGAGGAATCTGTTCTTCTTCATCTAGTTTCATTTGTGGTAAATACTTTCTTAAAACATTCATTGCAGATTCTTTTGCAAGAGCTTCTAAATCAGCACCAACAAATCCATGTGTAAGATTAGCAATCTCTTCAAGTTTTACTGCTTTCAGAGGCATTCCTCTAGTATGAATTTTTAAAATACTTAATCTTCCTTTTTTATCTGGAACCCCAACCTCTATTTCTCTATCAAATCTACCTGGTCTTCTAAGAGCAGGATCAACTGCATTAACTCTATTAGTAGCACCAATAACAATTACTTTTCCTCTAGATTTCAAACCATCCATTACAGTTAGAATCTGAGAAACAACTCTTCTCTCAACTTCACCAGTAACATCCTCTCTCTTAGGTGCAATAGCATCTAACTCATCAATAAATATAATAGTAGGAGCTGTTTTTTCTGCCTCTTCAAAAATATCTCTAATTTTTTTCTCTGATTCTCCATAAAATTTACTCATAATCTCAGGACCATTTAACAAAATAAAATTAGCTTCAGATTCATTAGCTACTGCTTTAGCAAGTAAAGTTTTACCTGTTCCAGGAGGCCCATGTAAGAGAACACCTTTTGGAGCTTCTACTCCAAGTTTTTGAAATATCTCTGGATGTTTAATTGGAATCTCGACCATTTCTCTAATTTTTTTAATCTCTTCTGTTAAACCACCAATATCTTCATAAGTTATTTCTGGAATTTTTTCACTATCACTCATATTTACTGCCTTAGGATTAAGAGCAACCTCTGTATTCTCAGTAATAATAACAGGTTGATTAGGATTTGAAGTAACAACAACAAATTTAATTTGAGTAATTCCTCCTCCTAAATTTCCAAAAATATTATTTAAGTCTTCACCAAACATATCCCCAAAATTTCCACTTAACCCCATCTCTGAAAATAAATCTCTTCTTCTCTGAACCCCCCCAAGAACAACAATATCTCCTTTAAGAAGAGTTCTTCCAAGTAAACCTCTTTTCAAATTTTCAGGATCTGCTTGAACCATAATTCCTTTTTGAGCAGGAGCAATCATAATTTTCTTAGCTTCTTTAACATCAGCTTTTTTAAGAGTTACAATATCTCCAATACTAGATTTTGCATTTCTCCTTAAAATACCATCCATTCTTATGATTCCTTCTCCAACATCTGCAGGGTAAGCTCTATCAGCAATAGCCACTGTCTCTCTATTTCCTTTAATAAGAATTACATCTCCTTTTCTAATTCCAAGTTCCCTCATTATTTCAGCGTCTAATCTTACAATTCCTTTATATGCATCATCTTGTAATGCTTCAGCAACATTTAATCTAACTTGTGGGATTTTTTCTGTCATTTTATTTATAAAGTAGTAATGCGAAATTTATTTCTAGTTTTGCCATTTTAGTTTATATTCCCAAGTTTAATTACTTGAGAATCTTCAGATTTTATATTAGAATTATATGCTCGTGAGGACTGTATTTTATAACTATATGACACATTATTAAGTGAATATTCCCCAAGTCTTTTACCTAAATTATAATTTTCTATCATTTTAATATTTATTTTTCAATTTCCTTTTTAATTTTATTTTCATTAAAATTTAAACTTACTTTCCCAAAATCCTCAAAACATAATCTGACCATCTCATCCATAATTCTTTTTTGTTCATTCATAAAGCTTACTATTTCTTTTGGGATTGAAACAGCATAACTATTTCCAACTAATCTCATCTTGACTCTAAATTCTTTATTCTTTAGATTTATATATCTATTGTACTCTTGTTCATCTACTGGATGGATTATCTTAGAACCACACTTAGGACATATAACAGCTCTAAATATAAAACCATTTTTAGAAATCTTAACTTTTTTCATTTCTTTATCACACTTCTTACAAAGAATCTTGTTATCAAAAATATCTGTCATTTTTATTATAAAAAGCCACACCTTTATTTTGGGTGCGGCTGAGGTTGAAAAGAGGTGATACAAATTGATACAGAGCTTGTATACACAACTATGTATACACAGAGAATATACACTTTTTAAAGATTTCTATTATTTTGTATATAAATCTTTAAGATATTCTCCTACATTTAAAAGTATATACACCCCACTAGAAACTGTTATACCTAGCAACCCCATTATAATTCCACAAGAAACATAAGGATGATTTTCAAACAATCTACCTTCCCAGGTATTTTTATTTCTTTCTATTTCTTCTTCAGATGGTGCAGATCCAGCAGCTACTTTAAAAAGTGAACTCCCCCCCTTAAGTCCTCTTCTTATTATCCCTAATTTTTCATATTCTTCTTCAACTCTATTATCTTCTTCTTTAACCAACTTTTCAACTTCCATCTGTCCTTTCAAAAAAAAGACTCTTTTAAGGATTATGGTATCAAAACACATAAAAAGATTAAGTTTTTTATAGGAGATATGAATAAAAAGAATAAGAAAATACTAATTTATGTAATACTATTAACAATAGTTCTAATTATTGTAATCCCTTATTTTTCTAAAGATAAAGGAACTGAAACTTCCTCAACCAAAGATCAAGAACAAACAAGAATAATATCTACTTCAAAATGTGATAAATTAGAAGACGGGGGAGATAAATGGAGATGTTATTATTCTATAGCAGAAGAAGAAAGAGCCATAGAAGTTTGTGATAAAATACCTGAATTAAAATACAAAGAAGATTGTTATTATATTATTGCTTTAGTAAAAAATAATATAAGTATTTGTAATCAAATCACTATTGATGTTCAAAATGAAATCTGTGTAAAAAATTTTGAGAAATGGGCAAATATAGATTGCAGTGTTTTAGAAGAATATGATGTACTACAATCTAACTGCCTTAAACATTCTGGGATTATAAATAATAATCTCACAATTTGTAATGAGATTCCAATACAAAGTTATAGGGATTCGTGTATAAAACATGTAACATTAAATTCACAGTAACACATAAAAAGTAATAAACCATAATCTTTCTATGAAGGATTTTAAAAAAAAGGTGAAGGAATATTGGAAAAAGTTCTGGTTTCTATTATGGAAAGATAATTCCATTAAAGGTTGGATATTCTCAATAATTTTTTTATTTCTTTTTATAAAATTAATTTTCTTTCCTGGACTAAGTTTAATAACAGGTACAAGCCTTCCTCTTGCAATAGTAGAATCATGTTCAATGTATCATCAAGGAAATCTATTTTCTAATTTTGATGCTTGGTATGAAAGACACGACGAAAAATACTCTAAATTTATTATAAATAAATTAGATTTCCAGGAGTTTCCATTTAAAAAAGGGTTTAACAAAGGAGATATTTTATTTATAGTGGGAACTTCTCCTGAAAAACTCAAACAAGGAGATGTCATAGTCTTCTATGGAAATCAAAAAAATCCTATTATTCATAGAATCATCAACATAGAAGAACAAAATGGAACAAGGATTTTCTCCACCCTAGGAGATAATAATAATGGGCAATTACCAAGTGAGATGCAGATTAAAGAAGATCAAATTATAGGGAGGGCTGTATTTAGATTGGCCCCTTATCTTGGATGGGGAAAATTAATCTTTTTTGAATTTGCAAGACCTCCTTCAGAGAAAGGATTATGTAATGAGAACTAAACATTTAAAAACAAAAAAGCTCTAAACCTAAAATGGAATTTTGCCCTAAGCGCGGCAAAGCAAACATAAACAAGCGCTTTCAAACTTAATAAAAAAAAACAATGGAATTTTGCCCTAAATGCGGAGCTATCCTTATACAAAAAAAGAAAAACCTAGGATGCCCAAGATGTAATTATTCTTCAAAAACCAAGGCTCCAAAAATAAAGACTTCTGAAAAAATCTCAGAAAGAAAAGAAGTTGGTGTGTTTTCTGGAAAAAATGAATCAGTTCTACCAGTAATTAATGAGAAATGTAAACAATGTGGTAATGAAAAATCATATTTCTGGACAGTTCAGACACGTTCAAGTGATGAAGCTGAAACAAAATTCTTCAAATGCACTAAATGTGGTCATACACGAAGAGAATACAGATGAAAATCAAAGATTATCTACTGGTAATAATAATCTTATTATTCCTTTCTATTTTATTTGTTCCTACAAAAAAATCAATTATTGCTGTAGGGATTGTTCTTTCTGCTTTAATCCTAACAGTAATATACTTCTGGATAAGAAAAAAATAAAAAAATAAAAAATTACTCTTCTTCAGGTTCTGTAGCTAAAAAAGCCCACCAAGGTTTTCCAATCTTTATAATTTCTCCATTCTCAGCATCAACTTGAGCTCTAACTTGCATCTTTGTCTGAAATAATCCCAAGATTCTAGCATGTCTCTCAGCTTGAACTTCATAAGCTAATCTTGTTTCATTTCCTTGACCCACTTCTTTAAGTTCAATTGTACAGTTTCTTTCTTCTGTACAAACCTTAAGCCTAAGTTTTTCTAATGCTGTTTCAGAAGCTGTATTAGGCATAATCTTAATTTCAGCATTTCTTCCATTTGAAAGTTTTACTTTTAATTTCTGCCCTTCTGAAGTCACATTAAGGTCTGTATGAGCTTCAGTATCTTTAACTCTTAATCTTATTTTATTATCTTCCCCTTGTACTTGAACTGTCTCTCCTTCTTGAGTCATATAAGTCTCTCCTGCTTGAACTTTTTTAAGTTCCCCAATTGTTGTGGTTTTATTGCCATCAGTAGAAATTACTCCTGCCTTAGCTTGCTGAGCTACAACAAATCCCATTCCAAGTAAAAGAATTGATGCTAAAACAAAAACTATTATTGTTTTGTTCATTTTTGTCATGTTTTATTTAACCTCCTGTAATTTAATTAAAAACATGGCCCTGGAGGGATTTGAACCCCCGACACCCAGATTAAGAGTCTGGTGCTCTAACCAAACTGAGCTACAGAGCCATTGTGTTTGTTATGCTCAATCTCAGATGATTTTGCTTTAGCTTAACCAAACTGAGCTACAGAGCCATTGTGTTTGTTATGCTCAATCTCAGATGGTTTTGCTTTAGCTTAACCAAACTGAGCTACAGAGCCATACTTTATCTATATATAAATTATTTAAAAAACTAACCCCTTCTCTTAAAAAACTCAATTTGCCTGAATCTTTTTAATACTTTAGAATAAGGCCCAGGTTTAACAAGAACCTTGGTCATAGCTTCATTAAGCAGCCTAAATTCATACTTAGAAACACCTTCTTTTAATTTATCTTTACCAGGATACTTTTTCCACCTGCTTTTACTTCCTTTAGGCCTATACTGCATCACCATATTATAAAATAGATTAGAAATTATATAAATATTTCTAGAGATCTTCTTATTATTCTTCCAAACGAAGGTTTGCTAATGTGTCCACAGAATAATTTTTTTCTATAGAAAGGCCCAAGGGGGTTGGTACTGATTTAAATACAAAAGAACCATCTTCAACCCTATCAAATTGATAAAGACAAGTATCATCTTCAAAGATTTTTCCTTTAAAAGATCCTGCAAGGGATTCTAAAGTTAAGTCCTGTGCTGTTTTCATTTTATATATTTCATGAATAAGACATTATATAAAAACTTTTATATACTCTAGTTCAGAATCTCCGAATAGTTTTCTAAATATAAGTTTCTTTTTAAGAATACTCTTCAGGGGCGGTAGTTATTTGATTAATTTCTGTATCTCTTCAATTGCATCTGCGACTTCTCTTCCTTTCTTAGTCAACTTTATTAATTTTATTCGCCCCTTTTTTTCAAAGTCAACTAACTTCAAAATCTCTAAAGTCTGTAAAATCTTTACAGCATGACTGTAAGTACAATCAACTTCCTTAGCCAAAATACTACCATACCTCATCCTATTATTCTTCTTTAAGCAAACCAACATTAAAGCA
>CAZRQO010000007.1:0-17440 GCA_964602425.1 Candidatus Woesearchaeota archaeon
ATAATAAAAACCCAAAGAAATTCAAAAATGCTAAATTTATTCCAAGAATTACTTGGAAGGATTTTGATAAAATGGCAAATAAAACCAGATTTAAACCAGGCCAGCACTTTGTTTTAGACCAAACAGCATCAAAAAATATTTTAAAAAACAAAATAACAACATATATTACAGGAAGTGATTTAAAACAACTTGATAATCTTTTAAATAATAAAAATTTTATAGGAACAGTAATTCAAGGATGAAAAAGTGTGATTGTGATTCTGTTATTAAAGAAAGTAATTTTGAAAAAGCTAGAAAAATAATAAGAGAACAAAAGAAGCTCAAAAAACAAGTTATATTTGTTAGTTCTGATGATAATCTGACTAGAAAAATCCTAGAAAAAGAACCAGTTGATATATTAGTAATTCTTCAAGCACATAGAAAAGACAAACAAAAACAAAGAGATTCTGGATTTAATCAAGTTTTAGCTAAGATAGCTAAGAAAAATAATGTTCAAATAGGAATATGCTTTGATGAAATACTAACCTCCAAAGATAAACAAAGAGCAAATATTCTTGCAAGAGTAATTCAAAACATAAAACTCTGTTCTAAAAATAAAATACCAATGAAGTTCTGTCCACAAAATCTTAGAAATATTTATAATCTTAAATCTTTGGGGTTAGTTTTAGGAATGCCAACCTGGATGACTAAAAATCTATAAGAACAAACCTTTTTTAATCCTATTTTCATAAAGAGTAATATGAATAAGAATTTAATTGAATCCTTAAGTCCAAATGAAAGAAAGGTTATTCCTTACTTAAAAGATAATATAGAAGAGATTTGTAAAAAGACAAACCTAAACAAAGTATCTGTTACAAGGGCTCTTGAATACTTGCAAAACAAAGCAATAGTCAAACTCTCATCAACAAAAAAGAAAGTAATAGAGATAGGAATCAATGGAGCACTCTATAAAAAGAAAGGATTACCAGAAAGAAGACTTCTTAGTTTACTAGGAGAAAAAAGAATTCTAAGTCTCCAAGAAGCTCAGAAATTAAGCAAATTATCAGATGATGAATTCAAGGCTTCACTAGGTGCTCTAAAAAACAAAGCTCTTGTTGAAGTAAAAAATGGAAAAATAATGTTTAGTGGAGAAAAACAAGAGATTTCTAAAAAGAGCCTAGAGGAAATGTTTCTTGAATCTCTTCCTTTAGAGTATGATTCTCTGACTCCAGAACAATTATACGCTTTAAAATCACTTCAAAATAGAAAAAACATAGTATATGTTCTTGAGAAAAAAACAATAAAAATAGAAATAACAGAGCTTGGAAAAAAAATAATAGAAACTGGTATAAAACAGGAAAATCTTATTGAAACAATAAGCCCTGGTATGTTAAAAAGCGAGAAATTATGGAAAGGTAAAAGATTCAGAAGATATGATGTAACTAGCCCTGTTCCTGGAATTAGTGGAGGAAAGAGGCACTTTGTCAATCAAGCACTAGATTATGCTAGAAAAGTCTGGACAGATCTTGGTTTTACAGAAATGAAAGGAACTCTTATACAAAGTAGTTTCTGGAATTTCGATGCTTTATTCACTGCACAAGATCATCCAGTAAGAGAACTTCAAGATACTTTTTACTTAGGTAAAAAAACAAAACTACCAGACAAAAAATTAGTCAAAACAATTAAGATGACTCATGAAGTAGGCATAGGAGGGAGTAAAGGTTGGAGATATAATTGGGATGAAGAAGATGCTAAAAAATTAGTCTTAAGAACACACACCACTTGTCTATCTGCTCAAAAACTCTATGAATTAAGTAAGATTCCAAAAGAACAAAGAAAAGGAAAATTCTTTGCTTTAGGAAAAAACTTTAGAAATGAGACAGTTGACTGGAGTCACGGGTTTGAATTCTATCAAACAGAGGGAATAGTTGTAGATGAAAAAGTAAATTTCAGGCACTTATTAGGATATTTAGAACAATTCTATAAAAAAATGGGCTTTGAAAAAGTAAGATTTGCTCCTGCATACTTTCCATACACAGAACCATCAGTAGAAGTTCAGGTCTGGCACCCTGAAAAAAAAGTCTGGCTTGAATTAGGCGGAGCTGGAATATTCAGGCCTGAAATATCTATACCTCTTTTAGGAAAAGACACTCCCATACTTGCATGGGGCCAGGGATTTGACAGGATTATAATGGATTATTATCAAATAAAAGACTTAAGAGAACTTTACAAAAACAATTTAACTCAATTACGTAAAATGAAATTCTGGATGAAACAATAAAATGGCAAATATAAAGATTTCAAAAAAACTATTTGAAAGAGAAATAGGAAAACTAAATGAGAAAATGAAACATAATATAGCTATGTTTGGAACACCACTTGAATCTATAGAAAATAATGAAATAGAACTTGAAATCTTCCCAGATAGACCAGATTTACTATCTTATCAAGGATTTAAACGTGGGTTCTTGGCTTTTTTAGGTAAAAAAACAGGCCTTAAACAATATAAATTAAATAAACCAGAAAAAGATTACTATGTAAATATAGATTCTTCTGTTAAAAAAATATGGCCATATGCTGTATGCGCAATTGTTAAGGATTTGAAGTTTGATAATGAAAAAATCAAAGAAATAGTAGATATACAAGAAAAATTAACAACTACAATTGGAAGAAATAGAAAAAAATTAGGATTAGGCATATATCCTCTTGAAAAAATAAAGCTTCCAATAACCTATACAGCTCTAGAACCAGATAAAATAAAATTCATTCCTCTTGAAATGGAAAAAGAACTAAGTGGGTTGCAGATACTTCAAAGGCATCCAACAGGAAGAGAGTATGCTCACTTATTATCTGGAAAAACCAAATTCCCTATTTTTGTTGATTCTGCAAACCAGATTCTAAGTATGCCTCCAATAATCAACTCACATCTAACTGGAAAAATAACAGAACAAACAAAAGAGGTATTTGTAGAGTGTACAGGAACAGATTTAAACATAATTCAAAAAGCACTAAATATTTTTACAACAGCTTTAGCTGAAATGAATGGAAAAGTCTATCAAATGATAATAAAAGATAAAAAATCCTTTGCAACTCCAAATCTAACTCCAACAAAAGAAAAAATATCTTTAGTAAATACAAACAAATTACTTGGAATAACTTTAAATGAAAAACAAATAAAGAAATTACTAGAAAAAATGGGCCATAATTATAATAAAACAAGTGTAGATGTTGCAGCATGGAGAACAGATATTTTACATGAAGTAGATTTAATAGAGGATGTTGCAATAGCATATGGGTATGATAATTTTAAGCCAGAGATTCCAGAGATTGCAACTACTGGCCAAGAAGATTCAAATGAAACAATAAAGAGAAAAATTGCAGAGATTCTTACAGGCATGGGATTACTAGAAGTCTCTAATTATCATCTTACAAATAAGAGAGAACAATTCACAAAAATGGGTATTCCTGAGAAAAAAGAAAGAGGATTCATTGAAATAGAAAAAAGCAAAACAGATTATACTATTCTAAGAAAAGATTTAACTCATTATTTATTAAAAAATCTCTCTGAAAATGTAGATTCAGAATATCCTCAAAAGATTTTTGAAATAGGAAAAGTATTTGATTCAGATACATCTGAAAAAGAAAAACTCTGTATAGCTCTAACTCCTGGAAATTTCACAGAACTTAAACAAACACTTGAATACTTATTTAGAATGCTGAATAAAAAGATAAATTTAGAAGAGGTAGATAATCCTCCTATTTGGTTTATTAATGGAAGAGTTGCAAAAATAAAATTAGAAAACAAAGAAATTGGATTCTTAGGAGAGATTCATCCAAAAATACTAAAAAATTGGAAAATCAAAATGCCAGTAACACTTCTTGAAATCAATTTAAAAGAGATTATTTAAAATCCCCTCTTGAGACTCCTTTATAAAACTCACTACAAAGCTTAATTGTGTTTTCTAAATCTCCAAGAGTCATGGTTTCTACTCTTGTATGAAGATTTCTCATAGGAATTGATACAAGTGCTGTCTGAACTCCTTCTCCAGCTACTTGAATCTCTAAATTTTCAGTACCCCCACACCCCACTTCTGTCTGATAATTAATTTTTCTTTCTTCACATAAATCTTCAAGATACGAGAATAAAATATCATCAACTCCAATACCTCTTGCAATTGCAGGTCCCTTATCAAAAAAAATCTGACCAAATCTCTTAGCAATTGTATCTTCATTAGTCTCTCTAATCTGATCTGTTGCAGCTGTTCCATCAATTGTTATAGAAAAATCAGGTTTAACATATCTTGCTGCAGCTTTTGCAGCACCATTACCTCCTTCTTCAGTAGCAGTAGATACAAAAGTTATAGGAGCCCTATTTTTTACACTTTTTCTTGAAATCTCTTTTGCTAATCTATATAAAACATAAATTCCTGCTCTATCATCAAGACCTGTAGCAGTAAAATGTCTTCCTCCATTTATATCACTATATCTAAAATGAGGGCTCATAATAGCGTAATCTCCAACATTTATATATTTAGTAGCTTGTTCTTTACTTTTAGCACCAATATCAAGAACAACATCCTCTCTATCAACTGAATCCATAAGATCTTCTTCAGAAATAAGATGAATTGCTTTATCTGCATTAAAATGTCCTCTAATCATTTTTCTTTTTTTCTTTCCTTTAGCTCTTCCTTCAATAATAACATCTGTTCCAGGAAGAAGTCTATGATCAATCTGGTTATTATCATCTAAATCATTAACAAAAACAAAACCCAAATCATCAATAAATTTAATCATAAAACCAACTGTATCAGCATGAGCATTCATCATAATACTAGGAAATTTTGGATTTCCTTTAAATATAGCATAAGAATTATTTAATTTATCTCTATACAACTCATTTGCTAAGTATTTCATGGTTTTTTCAAAATACTCTTGAACAGGTATTTCATGACCAATAGGACCAAATAGTTTTGTTAATTTTTCTAATACTCCATAATCTTCTCTTCTCTTCATTTTACGTAATTTTTTATTTTTCCGAAGATATATAAAGATTATTATTCACCAAAACAATAGTTAAAGAGCCTGTGCTGAGGATTGAACTCAGGACCTTTACCTTACCAAGGTAACGCTCTACCAACTGAGCTACACAGGCACATACAAATTATTTAGAAAGAGTATATAAAAATTATTACCTAAGAATTCTTAAGAATACCAATGCTAATAAAATAATTAAAAAAGCAATTGATAATGCTCCAAATATCAAACTTAGTAAAAAGAATAAGGTTTTATAAAAATCCAGGGTTGATGCTATATAAAGAACAGAAGATAGTGCAAATAAGATAATAAAAAGAAGCAAATTTCCTAAGACAATATTCACTCTTCTTTGGGGGTTTGGTCTCACTGCTCTTACTCTTATAGCAGGTCTAAAGGAGGTGCTAAAATCATCTATGTTTTCAAAAGTAGAAACTGAATCTGATTTTTTTGTAGCTCTCTTCTTTCCAGTAGCCTTTTTTACTGTTTTCTTAGGCCTCCCTCTTTTCTTCTTAGTCTTAGTAGTCTTTTTCTGTGCCATATTTTATCAAAGTCAAAATACTATTTAAATATTATTATTCCTTAGGTAACCAATCTAATTGAATGATTTTTCCAGTTAAAGAATAAGTATTAGAATATATATCATCTAACCATTTAACATACAAAACTGAAAAAGTATTAAGATTTCCTTTATTAATAAGTGCCAGATTATTATTGCTGATTATAAATAATGCTCCTAAAATAAAAAATATTATAATAAATAAGAAAATCTTCATTTTTATTAATTAGGGCCCCAATCTAATCCAATAGCATGACCAACCATAGACTTAAAATTAACAAATATGCCTCCTAGCCAAGAAAAATAAATTTTCACAGCATCCATTATTCCAGAAAAACTAGTATAATCTATATCATGATTTTTTGTAGTTAGAGTAAAACTAATATATGCAAATAATATTAATCCAATAAGAACAAAAGCCCATAACTGATGCTTAAACTTTCTTAATTCCACCATAACCCATATTCCTAAAACAAGGACAGATATCACAATTAAAACTATACCTAACATAAAATAAAGAATGTACAAAAGTATAAAAAGATTTCTACATACAAAAATATCATAATCTCATCTAGTTTAACCTATTTCTTATATACTTTATTTACCCATATATTTTTGATAGTTGGTAGAACAAGTGTTGATAAATAAAAAGCTATTGTAGGAACAAATGCATTAAGCCAGGGATAACGAGCATTTATCAGATACAGAAATAAAACGACAATAAAATAAGTTATTGCAACAATTGCCAGCTTTCTTATTTTACTTGTTTCCCATGCTTTGTCTGCTTCAACTTTCCTGTTTCTTTTTTTAATTAAACTAATCTCTTTTTGAATATTCATAACACAATAAGAATTAAGAATATATATAAAATTATTGTTTATGTCTTCTTTGGATATAATGATTTAATAATTTCTGTTAATTCTTTACTTCCTATATCCAATCTTGGAAAGAGAGGGCCATGTACAGCTTCAAACCTATTAATCCTTTCTTTCGCATCTTCAACATGTGCCTTTTCAATCTCATTAATCTGCCTTCCAATATATCTAACTACATTCCCCATTCCTGCTCTTATATATTTTAACATTTTTTAACCCTAAATAACTAGTGCAAAAAGTATAAAAAGATTTCTACATACAAAATTACAACAAAGCCCTGTAGTACAGTGGTCAAGTATTCGAGGTTCTGGACCTCGCGACCCAGGTTCGAATCCTGGCAGGGCTATTTTGTGATTCGAACGTAGTTTGATTTGGATTTTTTTATAAAAAGACGAATTAGGCCAGAGTTTACTCTGAGCCCGAATCCTGGCAGGGCTATCTATTAGTAATTCTTATAAACCTGCTTATTCTTGGTATATTATGGCTAAAAAAGAAAAATCTAAAGGAAAAGAAATAGGTGTTATAAGTAACTATTTCAAGCATGTGAAAGCTGCAGCTATAAAACTATCTGCACCTCTTAAAAAAGGAGATAAAATAAAGATTTTAGGTGGAGAAAAAGAAGTTGAATTAACTGTAGGCAGCATGGAAATAGAAAAAAAACCAATTGAAAAAGCTAAGAAAGGAGATGAAATTGGCCTATTAGTTCCTGAAGATGTACACAAAGGAAACAAAGTTTACAAAATCTAACTCTAGATAATATTTATAAAACAATCCTTCTTGAATTTTCTATACTTAGAAAGTTAAATATGAGTGTAGCGAGCCCCTGTAGTCTAGAGGCCAAGGACCCCGCCCTCTCAAAAGACTCAAAAGAAACTAAATAAGTTTTTTACGAGTTTGTTTTAACCTAAGGGGATATAGGGATAAACATATTCTTAACAGAACCCCAAAAGGTAGAAGAAAGGTGACTAAAACTCGGTGAGAGTCTAAGTCTAGCATCTCAATGCAAACCAATCTTTGGAGTAAGGCGGTAACCCGAGTTCAAATCTCGGCGGGGGCGTTATAAAATATCCTTGTTATTTAGGTAGGAACAAGAGGATATTTTCCACCGAGGTTTGCTTATCGCTTAAATCTAAAAAGGAAAATAGAAAAAAACCTTGGTTGTTTTCAGTTTGAATCCCGGTCGGGGCGTTACATATTTTTCATAACAATTTTATTTAAAAACATTAAAAGTTAACATTACTTATGGAAATAGAAGAATTTAATGCACTGCAACTTCGTGAAGGAAGCATCATAAAAGTAAATATGAAGCCAGAAGCAGAATTAAAAAGTCCTGGTCTTTATTCTCCATATCATCCAGACCTTCCAAGAGCAGGATATTTTATTGGATTATCAGAATCAGGGTATAGAGCATTTATGTCAATATCTTATACTCTAGAAATGGGGGGATCAGTTTATGCAACACCAGAAGATGCAGAAAGTATAGAAATATTTGAAAGAGCAGAAGAAGGAAAATTAGCGAAAATTGCACAAAGAGAAGATGGAAAAGGAACTTATATTGTAGGGGAATAATACTTTTTTCTTTTTTTCTTATTATTCAAAAACTATTTGAGCATCTACAATAACTGGTTTGCCTTTTTCTAGAATTAATGGATTAATATCTAAAGATTCAATCCCAAAATTAGATAATTCACATAATTTCAATAAAATTTTTCTAATAAAAGCATTCTTACTCAAATTTTCTACTCCTTTAACCCCACATACTCTAAAATTCACCTTCTTCATCTTCTCTACCTTACTACCTCCTTTGCCAAAAGCAACAACATATCCAAACTCAGGAGTTTTTTTAATTCCTAATAAAAACTCTTTTCCTTTTACTTGTCTCTGAATTAAAACCCCTTCTGCATTTCTTATTTTCATTAATTCTCTAAATGATTTCAAGGCCTGTTTCTTATTTCTAATTCCTTTTTTTATACCATTAACTCTAGTCTTATGTATAATTTTCTTACTAGCTACTTTCATAACCATAGGAAAATCAAATTTAATCTTATTCAACTCTTTCTCCTTTCTTACAAATTTAGTTTCTATAATCTCAAATCCCTGCTTTCTCAGGAAATCTTCAGCCCCTTTTTCTGTAAATACTTTCATGTAAATAAAACAAAATGTATTTATATTAATCTTTCGAAATATAAATATGAAAAAGAGAGTTGATTATTCAAAAAAATTAAAAGAGTTTACAGAAAAACTAAAGAAAATCCCAGAAATTATTGGAGTTTATTATACAGGATCTACTGCAAAGAAAACTTGGGATGAATATTCTGATATAGATGTAGATATAGTAGTTAAAGATAAAGATTATAAAAAAATTGTAAAAAAACTCCCAAAACTTTTGGCTATGTGGGGCCCAATTAAATTTTATAATAATTATCCAGGAGATGATGAAGTTTATGCTTATATAGGAAAAGATTATCTAAAAGTAGAAATAGATCCAATAAAAAAAAGTTATGAAAAACAAGCAAAGAAAAAACCAAAGATTAAACTTGATAAAAAAGAATTTGTAAATTTCTTCCTGAATATAAGAGATGCTTTTTTATATGCAGCAAGACACTATGCAAGAGGTCAAAAATTATCTGGAGCAAGTGAAATAGGAAACATAGGAGGGCAATTATTTCAAAAATTAGCTGCAATAAAAGGGTTTCCAGGTTATGAATTTATAAGACAGGCAGAAAAAGTTCTTTTAAAAAAAGAATGGAATTTTCTAAAGATTTCTAGTTGTAAATCATTAAAAAAAAGAGAATTCAAAAGAGCCATAAAAGCTAATTGGCAGTATATGAAATATCTTGAGAGATTATTTGAAAAAAACTCAGGAAAAAAACTTAATCTTAAATGCAATGATAAGGAGATTTTAAATTTAATAGATAAGATTTTAAAATGAATCTCAATAATTTTTTCTACCCAAAAATAATAGCAGTTATTGGAGCATCTGATAATCCAGAAAAAGTTGGAAATGTCTTAATGAAGAAATTATGTGAATGCAAAAGAAAAGTAATCCCAATTAATATTAAACATGAAACAATCCAAGGTAAAAAGGCCTATCCAAGTGTAAAGAAATATCCTAGAAAAATAGATTTAGCAGTAATTGCAACTCCAGCTGAAACAGTAAAAAACATAATAAAACAGTGTGGAAAAAAAAGAATCAAGAGTGTGATAATAATATCTTCTGGTTTTTCAGAGACAGGAAATCAAAGACTCGAGGATAAAATAGTAAAAATAGCAAAAAAATACAAAATAAGAATCCTTGGACCTAATTGTTTTGGTGTTGCAAATCCTTATTTAAAATTAGACACAACATTTTCTAATTCTTCTCCAAAACAAGGCAGCATAGCATTCATAAGTCAGAGTGGAGCATTATTCAGTTATATTTCAGACTTTCCTATTGGTTTCTCTAGTTTTGTTAGTCTAGGAAATATGTCTGATTTAACATTTTCTGATTTTATTAAGTATTTTAACAAAGATAAAAAAACAAAAAAGATTATATTATATATTGAAAAAGTAAAACTAGGAAAAGAATTTATAAGGGCCTGCCAAAAATCCAAAAAACAGATTCTAGTTGTAAAAGCAGGTAAAACAGAAAAAGGATTAAAAGCAGCAATAAGTCATACAGGAAGTCTTGCAACTGATTTTGATATATACAAAGGAGCATTTAAACAAGCAAAAGTAAGAGTTTTTGATACTTTAGCAGAAGCTTTTGAATTAAAAAAACAAATTATTAAATCAAAAACAAAGAATATTCAGATTCTAACAAATGCAGGAGGAGCAGCTGCATTAATAACAGACCAATTAGAAGAAAAAGGCCATAATATAAAAGTAAAAGATTTACTTGGAACAGCCTTAGCAAAAGACTACGAAAGAGCACTAAAGAGAACAAAGAATCCTTTAGTTATTTTAACTCCTCAAAAAATGTCAGAACCAGAAAAAACAGCAAGAGCAATTCCAAAAAACGCAATTGCATGCTTTCTAGGAGATAAATCTATAAAAAAAGCAATGGGAATATTAAAAAAGAAGAAAATCTTATCTTATAATAGGTGTTGTTAAATGATAAAAAAAACAGGAAGAAGAATTGCCTCTGGAATTTGGTCTAAAAAAGAGAAACTACAAGAAGCAAAAAAAATTATAAGCACGGGGTTAGTGACAGGTTTGAGTCTTTTAATAGCTCTAACATGGAAAGATGTAATATATGAATATGTTAAAGATATTTTAACTACTCTTTCTCCTATCCAAGGAGCTCTAATAACTGCCATAACAGTAACAATTGTAAGTGTAATAGGAATTCTTATAATAACAAGCTTATTTAAAAAAGCATGAAAAAATCAGAAAAGATTCAAAAAATACTAAGAATCCTCTACAAAAAATATCCTTCTAGTAAAACCACCTTGAATAAAATGCGTTCTAAACCTAATGCTTTCAAAGTATTAATCGCGTGTCTATTAAGTCTGAGAGCAAGAGATGAAAACACAGCAAAAGTCTCCAAAGCACTATTCAAAGTAGCTAAAACACCAAAACAAATAATTACACTACCCATAAAAAAACTTGAAAAAATAATATACAGCTCAGGACACTATAAAAAGAAAGCCAGGTCTCTTAAACATGTTTCAAAAGAAATAATTAAAAGATTCAAAGCAAGAGTTCCAAAAACAAGAGAAGAGCTTTTATCAATAAAAGGTATTGGACCTAAAACAGCCAACATTGTTCTTGCATTTGCTTTTAATCAGTGTGTTATTCCAGTAGATGTACATGTACATGTTATAACAAATAGATTGGGTTGGGTAAAAACTAAGACAGCAGAAAAAACTGAGCCAAAATTAATGGAAATTATTCCAAAAAAAGATTGTGCAAATCTAAATTCCGTTCTGGTTCAGTTTGGAAAAGAAATCTGCCAGACCCTATCTCCTTGGTGTAGTAAATGCCCTGTAAATAAGTACTGCCCAAGAATAGGTGTAAAGAAAAGTAGATAACTTTAAAAATCAATTTCTCTAAAATTTAATATGAAAAGAAGTTCTAGACGTTGGAAAAAGAAGAGACAGATGCGTTGGAAGTGGCAACGTAAGAGACTAAGAAAGGAAAAACACAAGAGAAAACTAAGAAGATCTAGAAGCTAATCCTAAATAATAATTCTATCATCATAATCTTTATAAGTTAAATTACTACTTTATTAATATGAGTAGTAAAATCTGGACTGAAAGGTATCGTCCTAAAAAATTCAGTGGGATTGTAGGTCAGGATGAGATTGTCCAGAGAATAGAATCCTTAACTAATTCACTAAACATACCCCATCTTTTGTTTGCAGGACCAGCAGGAACAGGAAAATCAACTCTGGCTTTAATCATAGTACAGGAACTTTTTGGAGAGAATTGGAGAGATAGTTACCTTGAATTAAATGCTTCTGATGAAAGAGGTATTAATATTGTTAGAGAAAAAGTAAAGAATTTTGCTAGAACAAAGGCAATTGGAAAAGTTCCTTTTAAGATAATCTTTTTAGATGAAGCTGATGCTCTTACTCCTGAAGCCCAACAAGCTCTAAGAAGAACCATGGAGAATTACTCTGCTACTTGTAGATTTATTTTATCTTGTAATTATTCAAGCAAAGTTATTGATCCAATTCAGTCACGTTGTGCTTTATTCAGATTTAAACTCTTAGAGAAAAAAGCAATTGAAAAAGTATTAAATAAGATTGCTCAAGGAGAAGATTTAACAATAACTCCAGAAGCAATAGAGATACTCTATGAAGGAAGTGAAGGAGATTGTAGGCGTAGTATTAATTTACTTCAGTCAAGTGCTGCAATTTCTCCATCAATAAACACAGACCTTGTCTCAACAATCATCTCAAATACAAAACCAAAAGATATCAAAATAGTTTTAGATTATGCTCTAGCAGGAGATTTTCAAAGATCAAGAGAAAGACTACTAGATATTATGCTTAAAGAATCTATCTCAGGACAAGATGTAGTTAAAGCTATTCAAAAAGAAATCTGGAATCTTCCAGTAGAACCAGAAATCAAAGTCAGATTAACTGAAAAAACAGGTGAAGCTGAATTTAGAATAGTTGAAGGAAGTGACCCATTTATTCAATTACAAGCTCTTTTAGCTAGTTTTGTATTAGCTGGATTAGGAAAGGAGTAAAATGAAAGTTCTAATTTTAGGAAGCATGAGCTTTTCTCCAGAAATAAAAGAGATTGGAGAACAGCTAAAAGAAAAGGGGCATGAAATAAGATTACCTGAATTTATTAGTGATTATTTAGAATGTCAATCTAGGGAGGATATGCATCAAAGAGCAGTTGAAAATAAAATAAGTTATAATCTATATGAAACATACCACAAGTTAATAAAAGATAGTGATGCGGTTTTAGTAGTTAATAAAAAGAAAAAAGGAATAGAAGGATATGTTGGTGCAAATTCATTAATTGAAATGGCTTTTGCAAGAGCATTAAATAAAAGAATTTATTTGCTTAATCAAATTCCAAATATGGATTATAGAGATGAAATATTGGCTACACAACCAAGAATATTAAATGGAGATTTAAGTAAAATAAAATGAGTCCATGGGCAGAAAAATATCGTCCAAAGAATTTCCAAGATATAAAAGGTCAGGACTTAGCTATTGCTAAAATAAAGAAGTTTATAGAAGAATTCAATGTAGGAAAACTAACTAAAAAAAGACAAAAAGCTTTGGTCCTATATGGCCCCCCTGGAACAGGAAAGACAACAGTAGCTCATGTAATAGCAAAAGAAACAAATTCTGAAATATTTGAATTAAATGCTTCTGATTTAAGAAATAGGGATAAATTAAAAGAGGTTTTAAGGCCAGCGATTCAACAGCAATCACTAACAAAGAAAAATAAGATCATTCTAGTTGATGAAGCAGATGGAATCTCTGCTATTGATAGGGGAGGATTAAGTGAACTTATTGAACTAATTGACATGACAACATATCCAATGATAATTACAGCAAATGATATCTGGAACAGAAAACTTAGTCCTTTAAGAAAAAAATCAGAATTAGTTCAATTAAAAGAAATTAATTATATGATAATAAAAGATGTTCTATTTGATATACTAAGAAAAGAGAATCTATTTGTCAACAATAATATAATCACAAGCATAGCTACAAGAGCAAAAGGAGATATAAGAGCTGCTATTAATGATTTACAAAGTGTCTCAAGGATGAAAGATCCTTCTATTATAGAATTTCATGAAAGAGAAAAAGAAGTTGATATCTTTAATGCTCTAAAGCTAGTTTTCAAAGGAAAACCAACTAAAAAGACACTAGGAGTATTTGATTCTGTAAATATGTCTATAGATAATATTATTTTATGGGTGGAAGAAAATATCCCTGCAGAATATTCTGGAGTAGAGTTAGCAAGAGCCTATGATTTACTAAGTAAAGTAGATGTATTTAAGGGAAGAATTTACAAACAACAATACTGGAGATTTCTAGTTTATGAAAACGCTTTACTAAGCTTTGGGATATGTTCTGCAAAAGAAAGTATTAAAACAGGTTTTACAAGTTATAAAAAACCATCAAGAATTTTAAAAATCTGGTTAAATAACCAGAAAACAGCAAAAAAGAAAAGTATAGCCAAAAAATACGCAGCATGTGTACATGTTGGATTTAAAAGAGCAATGAAAGAGTTTCCAGTTATAAAACAAATAATAAAAACAAATCCAGATATTCAAAAAGAACTTAGAATAGATGAAGATGAACTAACTTATTTAAACAAGTAATATTTAAAAATAAAGAACAATTAGATTAATCATGGGTAAAATAAAAATATTTTTAGGATTAATTCTTATAATAATAGGAGTAAATCAGTATTTCAATTTTTTACCTTTGCCTATTTTTGGAGAATATGGATATTTAGCAATAATAGTAGGAGTGTTAGGGATAATAATCTTATTCTGGGGATTTAAAAGAAAAAGATATACAAGGGAGGATTTAAACAAAGTAACACAAAAGAAAATTCTTTTAGAAGAGGCATATGGAAAAGGAAAAATTACTATGAATGATTATCACCCAAAAATGGGGGAGCTAAACAAGCAACAAAAAAGAATAGAAAAATCATTAACAAAGCAGGGCATTTAGAATTCTTAAAAAATAAAAAAATTCAGACAAGAACTATTAACTTATTTAAACAAGTAATTCTTTATTATTTTATGAATAAAAAAGACATGATTGAATCTGTAAAAAGATACTTATTTCATTTTAAAGAACCAGATAAAAAAATTCTAAATGCTCTAGAAAAGATTGATAGAAAGAATTTCATGGATTTTAATAAACAATCTGCCTATGAAGATGAAGCAATTCCTATAGGCCAGGGCCAGACAGTATCTCAGCCAAGCACAGTTGCAAGAATGATTTCTCTTTTAGAATTAAAAAAATTAGATACAGTGCTTGAGATAGGAACAGGAAGTGCTTGGAATGCTACTCTAATGGCATATCTCTCTAAAAAGGTTGTAACCTATGAGATAGTTGAGCAATTAATACAAAAAGCCAAAAAGAGATTAAAAAAACTCAAAATCAAAAATATTGAGATAAGACAAGGGGATTTTAGAAAAGCAAAAGAAAAATTTGATAAAATAATCTTTACTGCAGGAGTTATGAAAAAAGATGAAAATAAAATAGATAACTTTGCTAAAACTCACTTAAAAAACAATGGGATTTTACTCTGTCCTTTTAGATCTGGCCCACTAATAATAATTAAAAAGAAAAACAATAAAATAATCAAGAATTACTCACAAGAAGAATATGGTTTTGTACCTTTGATTATCTAACACTGAGCCTGTGTATCTGAACCACTTCCTTCATAACCAAATCCAGGACTAGGATTTTCAGTAGAAAGTACTTGCTCACATTCTGTTGGAGCAGTATTAAATGCACTACAAACTGTCTGTAAAAAAGCATCTGGACTTCTTCCACTCTGAACTTGAACACCATTTATAACTAAACTTGGACTTCCTCTAACTCCATATCCCTCACTTAATCCAGAATCTAATTCATAATAACCATCTGCATTTTCTGCTAAACAAGTATCTAATGAAGTTTCATCAATTCCTACTTCTACAAGACATCTATCTGAATCTCCATCTTCTAAGAAACACTCTAGATATTCAAGGAATTTAGCTTCTTGTTCTTCCCTTACACAAACCTGTATTGGTGTCTCTGTTTCCTCAGGTTCATGCATAAAGTAATGAACAAATCTAATCTTAGCATCAATACTATTTCCAAGTGCTTTAATAACAGGAATAAATCCTTTTTCAGCTTGAGTTCCATAAGGACAGTGAGTCATAATAAATAATTCTACTACAGGTTTATCTGATTTAGGAATCTCAGCGGGTTCACTCTGCGTTGCTGTTGCTTGTTCTTGAAGAGCACTTAAAGGAGTAAGCCCTTGTACAAGACTCTGTCCATCTTTTGTTAAATATAAAGGAATCTCTTGTTCTTGGAATAATATAACAACCTCATATAATCCAGCTTCTTCATTAATTTCTACTAACTCTACGTTTTCTCCTGTCTGCTCTTGTGCAAAATTAACAATAATCTGGCCAGCTTCTTCCTCAGAAATAACATTTCCTGTTATTCCTATACCAGAAAAACTTCCAATAATAAGTATTAAGGCAAATACTGCAAGAACAATAGTTGAAATCATCCAAGGATTAGACCTTGCTTTTTTTGTAAAAGCTCTTTCTTCATGGTGTGATTCATGAGTTATTTCTTCTTCCATTAAAAATAATAGAAAATTGCTTTTAAAAACATTACGGTAAAATCAATTATCAGAGATTTAATTTATTTTTTAAATGGTTTATCATCTCAACAACTATTTTCTCTAAATCAAAATCATGCCTCCATCCCCAATCTCCTCTTGCTCCTAAATCATCAATTACTCTGGGCCACGAATCTGCAATAGACTGCCTAAAATCAGGCTCATAACTTACTTCAAATTCTGGAATAAAATCTTTAATTACCTTTGTAAGTTCTTTAGGTGAAAAACTTATTGCTGCAAGATTATAACTTGTCCTTACTTTTATTTTTTCTTTTTCTGCTTCCATTAAATCTATTGTAGCTTTTATTGCATCATCCATATACATCATAGGAAGAATAGAATCTTCCTTTAAGTAACATTTATATTTCTTTTCAATCAAAGCCTTATAAAAAATCTCAACAGCATAATCTGTTGTTCCTCCTCCAGCTTCAGCTTTCCAACTAATTAATCCAGGATATCTTAAACTCCTAACATCAACTCCAAATTTTAAAAAATAATAATTACAAAGAGCTTCCCCTGCTAATTTTGTAACCCCATACATCGTAGTTGGTTCAAGAATTGTATGTTGAGGTGTTTTTTCTCTTGGTGTTGTAGGACCAAAAACAGCAATTGAACTGGGCCAAAATAACTTTATCTCAAACTCAACAGCTAAATCAAGCATAATCTTTAAACTATTCATGTTCACTTCCCAACAAAGCTGAGGATTTTTCTCTCCTGATGCAGAAAGTAAAGAGGCAAGATGATAGATATCTGTAATATTATATTTTTTAATTATAGATTTTATAAGTTCTTTATCTGTCGCATCCCCCTTTTCTAAAATTCCATCATAATTTCCAGGAATATTTCTATGCCCTAAGGCAACAACACTCTCTTTTCCAAATCTTTTCTGAAGCTCAGAAACCAAATCTGTTCCAATCTGCCCAAAAGCTCCTGTAACTAGTATCTTTTTCATTTTTTATATTCACTTTTAATAATCTGCATTTATTAATTTATAGGCTTTATTATTCATTCTATACTTACTATCAAAAAGATTAAAAATTGATTTTAACTACTTTCTTTATGCCTTATGATATTATAGTTGGAAGAAATGAAACAGATAAAAAAGCTTTAGGTGATAAGGGCTTGATTTATATTGGAAAAGGATATGTAAAAATGGGGCAGTACACTTCTCTAAGTAATAA
>CAZRQO010000008.1:0-15059 GCA_964602425.1 Candidatus Woesearchaeota archaeon
GTGTTGCATATATGTTAGCAGAAAAAAAAGTTAATTTAGTAATTGCAGGAAGAGCCGGTTCAAATATGGAATTTGCTTTAAAACAAAAAAACATAAAATTCAAAGAAGCTTCTGGTAAGATTTTTAGTGTTATCTAGATAATTCTAGTATATTAGTCTTCTTTTTCCATTTTCCCATAATAACCACAGTATAAAAATATTTAATATACCCAAGAATATCCAGATTAATGGGATTAAAGTCACATAGAAAAATAAGAACAATTAATGAAGGAAATTTAGAAAAATATTCAAGAAAATGGTCAGAGAGAAAAACTATTTTTGTTATTGGTCCAAATAAATATAAAAGAATGAAGGCAATATCTAGAACTCCTTTTAGATACAGAGGAGAAATGATAACTAGGCATTATACTAACACAGAGAAAGTAAGATGGGGAGAACTAGTAACCAAAATAGCTGAAGAAAATCATATTCCTTTTGAAAATGTAAGATATAATGATTGAGGATAAGATTAATTCTTCTTTATTTTAATCAAAAAGCAATAAGGTAATTTAAAATTCCAGCAAAACTAACCCATAACAAATAAGGAATAAGCAGATAAGAAGCTGTTTTATTTATCTTAGATGAAGTATATATCATTAGCAAGATTGTAATCCAAAGAAGAATTAATTCAAAAAAGGCCATAACAGGATTCTGCAGGCCAAAAAACAAATAGCTCCATAACCCATTCAAAATAATATTAATTACAAATAAGATTATAGCACGATCTTTCCATTTTCCTTTTTTAGAAACAAGAACAAAGTAAAAGGATATAGAAATTAAAATAAAAAGAATTGTCCAGACTATAGGAAAAATATAATTAGGAGGGGTTATTCTTGGTTTTACAGTTTCATACCAATTACCAGTATCTGTAAATCTGCTTCCAACAAAAGCAGCTAAATGTACAACTATAAATGCCACTACTAAAATCTTCCAATTAAGTTTTTTCATCTCCAACTACAAAAAATTTAAATTATAATAAAAAAAATAAAAAATAAAGCGCGAGTTTATCTTCGCTTCTTCCCAGTCATCTTATAGTTTCTTGAAAGTTTGCCTAAACCAATCACTAAAACAATAAGTGGAACAGCCCAAGTAGTTGTAAGTGAGTTTACACCTAATAAAGGTAAAACTAATAAGATACCCCAAATGGTGAACAACCACGCAGTCAATTTTGCCATGTTTTTCAACCTCCTTTTATATACTTTTATAGGAAAAGTTATTTTTAATACTTTCTAAAGTAGTTTTACAAATACAATAAATAAAAATAAAAATAAAAATAAAGTTTTATGCTTTAGTTGTTGTTAACACTGCCTTTATTGCTACTACAAATGCTGCTGCACCTGCGAATAAGATAATATTCTGCAGAATAGCAATTAAGTATGTATTTACTGCTGGGATAACACTAAGTGTTGCGTTTCCAACTATAGTCAAAGCTAAAAGACCCAACAAGAGAGTCACAACATTCTTTTCCAATATGTTCATAAATCCTACAATTAATCCTAAAACTACTAGGATTAATGCTAAGTAGGTATATCCAGCAACAGCAGGAACTAAACCAGCAACAACAGCTAAAAGAAGACCTATGATATAAGCGTATTTGCCTATCATCATTGTATTATCTTTCTTTTTTGCCATTATATTTTTCACCTCCTTTTCTATTTTTATTAAGGATAAACCTTTTTTAATACTTTTGTTTTAATCACACCACCAGATACATGCTTCCTTATCTATGATTCCTATAGCTTCTTTAACCTTTCCAAATACAGTTGTAGGCAATTCAATCTTCAGTCTAAAGACCCATTCTTTTTCCTTTGGTTCAACAACATACATTTGATCATTAAAATACCATATAGCTAAAGTTTTATCCTTTGGCATTAAATTTCTTATAGAATCATAATTTCTAAGATTACTTCCATGTAACATAAGGTAATCAGCCCCAATCCTTTCTAATTCACCATACATTCCTCTAGTAAACATATCAAAATGAAAAAAAGTGCTCTCATCAATATAATATATTTTCCCGGTTTTTATTTCAGAATATTTTTCATTAATATATTTTAAAACATCACTAGAAATAGAACTTATCAAAGTACTATCTAAGATTCCTCTTCTTTTACAATCTTCAATAATATAATCAACAGCCATCTTATCATCATCTAAATTTCCTTGTGATTTCAGTTCTATATTCAGAGGTTTTTTTCCTGCAACAACCTTCATGACTTCTTCATAAAGAGGAATATGATAATCACTCACATTCAATAATTCTTTATAATTCAATTCTTCTAATGAATAAATTTTTTGTTGTAATCTTAATAAACTCTTATCATGATGGACAACAAGTTTTTTATCTTTAGTATACTGAACATCAAATTCAATAAACATATATTTTGATTTATTTATAGCAGATTCAAATGCAGGAAGGGTATTTTCAATAAAATCCAAAGAGTTTCCTCTATGTGCGCCCAGTACTACAACATCAGCGTCAATAATTTCTATACTAGGAACTATAACCATTATAAAGGCCATAAATAGGACAAGGAGGATAATAAAACCCAATAAAGCCAGTTTTATTATTTTTCTAAATCTCATATTATTCATCAAATAAAATTATTTTTAATACTTTCTAATTTGACCTAGAACCATTCTTGTAAATTTTTTTGGGTTTTTATCTGCTTAAGCAATCTGCTTCTCTGAAAAATTGAATCATAATCAAACTTGAATTTAATTTTCCCAATCTTTTTAGTAGATTCAATTAATTCTTTTTTGCTTTTGAATTTAACTGCCCTATTTTTCAAAGCTTTTCTAACAGATTCTCTCACAACCCACACCCCCAAAGCTGCCCAATAACTAGGCCCCTCAATCCTGATTGCAAGAACACTTGCCTGTCTTTTTATTTTATCGAGATACTCTAGAATTGGAAGTCTTGCAGCATAATATCCCCCAACAGTATTAAAAGCATAACTCTTTCTTCCATTAAAACTTTCAAAATCAGTTGAAGCCTTAATTTGCTCAGTGGGATTCCAAGAACTATGAGGGAGATATAATTCAAAAAGTTCATAACTCCAGATTCCAGGAAAAAATAAAACCAAATAACTATTTCCCATAAATTCTCCAAAATGCAGAGTAAAATTCTCAATCCATTTATAATCCCTGATTTTATTCAATAAAGTCTTTCCAATCATATCATCTGTTGCTGTAATACTCCATCTTGTGGGAACTAATCTTTTGCTTTTCTTTAAACCCAAAACACCAACACTAAGAATCTTATTTAATACATATTCTGTAAAATTCTTCTTATAAAGCATCTCAACTGCATCTCTTGCTTTAATCTCGTCGTTAATCGCCTTATCTATATTTCTGTCTACTTTAACATTAGAAGTGACTTTAACTTGCTTAAGAGGAGCTCTCATTCCATGAGGAGTAATAATCTGATCTTTGTTTCTTCCAATCTTTAATCTATTTTTCAATTCTATCTCAACATCTACAGGTTTAGAAGCAATTGCAACTTCTTGAGCAAGGTTTACAAATTTCTTGTTCAATCTTGTATCTGTTACTTTGCTCTGAAACCTGGAATTAAGCAGACTATTTCGCAAATGAAGAACATCACTAATTTCAAGATTATTATCAGCCCAGTATTTTTCATCATCATATAACCAAGCATCATCTTCTCTTTCAAGAGGAGACATAATTCCAACATTAACTAAAGGGTACTTTAATTTACTACCAATAAAAACACTTGGGGGGCTTGCTGTATTTAATTTTGAAATATCTTTAAGATTTTTAGTTTTAAAATTAGTCTCTGCTATTTTCTTAACAGCCTCAAATCTTATCTTATTCATAATTAAACTAAGAATTCTTATTTTAAATTACTATATAATCCCTAAAAAGTTATATCCATCCGCGCCTAAATATTCCCTTATTACTAATAATAAAATTTAATTCCTTCTCTGCGAGACTTCTATGCTTCAGAAGTTTTGCTTTTCTTTTTCCATTATTGTTTTCTAATTCAAGAATACACTTGCTCCAGTATTTGAATAAATCTCCTCCAACAATATTTACATTCCCCCTAATCCCTTTTTTCCAGTCTTCTTCTGGAACAAACTCTTCATAAACCTGATTAGTAATAATTATAGGAATATTTCTTTTTCTAGCAATCTCTGCCAGAGTTCTCATTTGTTTAGCTACTTCTCTATTGACTTGTTTTATTTTAGAATCATCTTTTGAGTGAATTGCATCTCCAAGTTCAAGTCTGTAAAGCATAGCCATTCCATCAACAATAATCAATCCAACTTGCTCGGTTTTTAACTGGCTTAAAAGTTTAGCAAAAGCTTTTTTCTGCTCATCAAAACTTGTTGGTTGTAATAAAAGAATATTTTTTAACATCTCATCATAACTCTCTTCAACAATCTGCTTAATTCTTTCAACAGAAAATCCCCCTTCTGTATCAATAAAAATAACTTTATTTCCTTTTTTCGCCTGAGAACATGAAGCAAGAATAGCAAAGTTTGTCTTGCCACTTCCAGCAGGACCAGCAATCATAGTTATTACATCTTTTTCATAACCTCCATAAAGCCACTTATTGAGATCATAACTTCCACTTGATATCCTTCCTGGCTTGTTAATTGGCATATTTAAAGAAAAGCACTTATCTTAATAAGTATTTATAGAATAGAATTAATATATCTTCTTAAAATCAGATGAAATCTTATCCAATTCTTTTGTAAGACTCTTAACAGCATCATCAACTGCTTTTTTAGCTGTTTTTCCTTTTGTCTTTACATATAAAACAGGATTCTTTGTTGGATGTTCTCTATTCCAGACTGCAACATCTACTGCAGAATCTTTATTCAGATAAACCCTTAAAATCTCTGCTATAGTCAGATTATCCACTTCAACCTTAATTTCATTCTTTGAGCTCTCAAGAACATTAATCTCCATAATAAGAATTCATTATTTTAGTTTATAAATTTTGCCTAGAGTTACTTTCTACCAAAAAGTATGTCATCTATATCTTTTTGAGAGATATCATCACCTGTTTCATCATCTTTACTATTTTCAGGTAAGTCCTCTTCTACTTCCAGGCTTGTATCATCAAATTCAATCGGGACTTCATGACGTTCTTCAAAATCAACCTTTTCTTTTTCTTCCTTAGGCTCTTCAAAAATCTCTTCTTGAGTTTCTCTTTTTCCAATCAACTTAGAAAGAAATCTTCTCCAGTAGGGATTTTTATGTTCATGAATCTCTTCTTTTTTCATCTCTTGTAAATCAGATATAGTAAGATTCTCACTAGAATATTTATCAAACCCAAGTTGTTTTTTCTGTCTCTCTAATTCTGCTGCAATCTCTGGTTTAAGAATTCGTATTCCTAAAGCATCTTCTAATTTCCTTACAATTATATATCCCTCAGGAAGAACCCCTTGCTCAGCCATTTTAATGGCCCTTTCTGATTCTCCAATCTCTCTAGCCAATTGAGTAACACTCTTTTTTTTAGATCTTCTTGCCCTCATAATAACCCAGTGAAAATTATCAATTAAATCCTCTCTTTTTTTTGTAGTCTGTTTAACAAATCTATCAAATTTCTTATCAACCAAATCCCTTAGAGTTACTTCTTCTTTTTTTAATAAATCTTTTATTTGAAATTCCTGAACATTTTTTCTATGCTCTGTTGGATTTAATCCTGCAGCATTTGATAATCTTTTATACAAAGATTCACTCTTAGTAACACTCTGTATCTCTGATTCAGTGGGCCTATGAATAACCGGAGCATTTTCCTCAAGAATACATCTCTTACAAAGCTTTACAATACCCTCTCCTGTAATTACATCATGTAATTTAGTCCACTCTCCTGGAGCACCACATTTAGCACATTCCATGAAAAAACAAGTAAAAAACTCTTTTTTAATATTTATATGGTAAAATCGTATATTTAGTTTAGATAGATTTCAATCTCAGAGGGGGTTTCTGGATTAACAATCAAAAACTCTTCATTAACTATTATTGTAGAAGCCTTCTCAATCTCATATAAATTCTTTAAATTATCAATAAGTTCACTATCTAAGTTTATATCAAAAGAGTAGATTATCATATTCTCATTCCTAGCATAAACAGAACTTAGTAATTTTCCAAGTTCTTCACTTTTGCTTAAATCGTTCTGGGCATTTGAATAAAAGAAGAGTATTGTGTTTATGCCAGAATCACACTCTTTATTAAGAGATTTAATAAATTCTAAATGCTCTAATTCTATTAAAGTATAAAACTTTTTTCTAAACAGGACATTCTTATCATTTTTTCCCATTTTCCTCTCTAAATCATCAATTATCCTTCCCTGAAAACCAAGAGCTGCAGAGACTTCTTCAAAAGCCCCTTCAGAGCATATATCTTTTTCAAACAAAATATAATTCAGTTTATTCTCAAAAATTTCATAAGCAGTTTCTGTTTGAAAAGCAGAGATTCTCTGAAACTCAAGATAAGATATATAATAACTTACTAAAAATACTAGGATAAAAACTGCTGTTCCAATTAAGAGTGCGAGAAGATATCTTTTCCTACTCTGAACAGTTCTATTTTCTTCCATTTTATATTAATCAATTTGGAACTTATAAATTTTCACCTCCAACTAATTTCCTTTGCAAATATAGCATAAAATATTGAAACAATCCACCAAAAGCCAAAAAGAATAGCAAAAAGTAAAAAGAATAATGGGATATTAACAAATATTCCACGAATTCTTCCAACTTTTCTAGAAGCATAATAAATATAGAATCCTAAAAGAACCATAAATATTAAGATAAAGATAACAACTGGATTTGAAAAAAACAAAAATAAAGTCCTTTCCAAAGTAAGAAGATTAAAATTAATTGTACTTAAAATATCAAAATTAATATTTTGAAGAAAAAGAAGCTGAGTTCTTACCTTAAGGGCTGTTTTGATAAAAAGAAAAGTACTAATAAAAACTGAAAAAAAGATACTTATCCAAGCAATTGGAAATACAAAAAGGCCTAAATCCCCATACTTTCTTCCAAAAATTTTCTTATACTTCCATACATTTTTTATTAATCCATAATACCATCTTCTTCTCTGAATAAGTAAAGGCTTGAATTTACTAGGGACAATAGTATATACAGGGGCATCAGGACAATTTTCAATTTCATAACCTTTAAACTGAATTCTTAAGGACATTTCTAAGTCCTCTGTAATATTTCCTATATCATACCCACCATAATTATCAAAAAAAGTCTTTCTATAAGCAGAGAATGCTCCAGGAGTGATATAAATGGATTTAAGTGCAGCAAAAGCCTTTCTTAAAAACAAACCAGATACATACTCTATGTGCTGGATTCTTTGAAGTATTGATCTTGGGTTATGAATAAGCATTGCAGGAGTAACTGACATTACTCTAGGATTCTTAAAATACCTGACCATATTTTTCATACTTTTTGGGTCAACAGAAGTATCTGCATCCATTGAAAAAACTATTTTTCCCCTGGCTTTTTTAATTCCATAATTTAAGGCACTTCCTTTCCCTCCATTTTTCTTTGTAAACACCCTCACCTTAGAACTTGTAAATCTCTTGGCTATTTTGTATGTTTTATCTTTACTTCCATCATCAATAACAATGACTTCAAAATCAGGATAATCAGATTTTAATATAGATTCAATTGTCCTTGCAATTGATTTTTCTTCATTATAAGCAGGAATAATAACAGAAACCTTAGGCAATTCATCATCTGTATAAAGTTCTTTTTTCTTTTTAGCATCAGACATAAAACTCAGAATATAAAAAGTGGTTGCAATCAAACCTATATAAATCGAAGCATAAATAAAATAATTTATAAAACTCATTATTCTTCCTCCAAAGAGTTTTCAAAGGATATAGATTTCAAAGGGTTTTTTGTATTAGATTCAATATTAAAATAATCATAAAAATCATCACTAAGGCTTAATTCATAAGTATGGCCTGTTTTTTTCTTTTTTATTAATCCAAGGTCAAAAAACTTTTTTATATGGTCATAGGCTTTGTTTCCTCTTATCTTGATTATGACTGATTGTTTTATTGGTTGTTTGTATGCAATAATAGCCAGGGTCTCTTGCTCTGCTTTTGCAAATTCTGTATTTCCAGTGGCTAACTTATTAATAATATGTTGATACTCTGGCTTTACATCCATTTTCCATAATCCGCTCTTTTCTACAATCTCAATTGCAGAGTCACTTTTGTTATATCTCTCTTGAAGCTTCTCAATTAATTCTCTTATTATAATAGGATTTAAATCACTCAAAGAAATAAGGTCCTGCATCTTAAGATATCTTCCAGAAACAAAGAATACTGCTTCAAGCTTCCTTAAATTATCTTTTTCTTTTGATTCATCAATCTCCTTTATAGTCTTGCTTGAAACATCCATTTTATTGATATTTAAAACGTAAAACAGCTCCAATTCCTCCAAGGTTATCAAGCTGCTGGCCTTCTTCTGTATCAATTGAAATAATCTCTATATTTGAGCTTGTATTTTTTGCCATAGCTTTAAGCTCTTTTGCAAGTTCCTTATCTACTGTTTTAGATAAAATAAGAGTATCCACAGCCCCGTATTCTAAAGCAATTCTAGTATCTTTTTCTTTAAGTGTTGCAAGTTCTGGTTTCTCCCCAAGTGTTGTAAAGAATCTTTCTAAAACTTTTTTTTCATAGATTATTTCCTGGTCTGCTAAAATCTGTTGAGATTTTTTAACTAATTCTTTTAATCCAGACTCATCACTTCCTCCAATATCAACTCTGCCTATAACTTTCTCTTGAAGTTTAGTAACAAAATAACTTCCATCAAGAAATTCGTCTTTTGTTGGTATTGGCCCCCCAACAATAATTCCTTTAAGCCTAGTATCCTCAAAAAAGATTTTTTTCATTTCATCTGCAATTCTTTTATAAAAATCTTTAGTTAAACCCTCTGTGATTCTATGAAATCTTTGACTTGATTGACCCCCAGCTCTAACCTTGCTTGGAACCCCAGAACTCATCTTTTGAATAACTTCAATTCTCTTTCCTTCTAAAACACCAATGGTTGCTTCCTTTCTATCCATAACTAACAACGCAAAAATTTCAGAGACCTCGAGCTGTTCCTTTAATGGTTCTAAAACAAAGTCTTTATCACACCTATATAATCTTATTTTCAAAGGCAAAGGAGGTTCAATATCCCATAACTGCATATCACTCTGGCCTTCTACTTTAGAAACATTTCCAGCAAATAAAGCCAATCCATTTTTAGGGGTTTGTTTTAAACCCTTAAGGTGTCTTATTATTTTCTCCAAAGCTTCAATAACATTTTTTCTAGTAGAAGAAGATTTAATATTCTTAGCTGTAGAAGTCTCTGCTCCTAACTGCCTCTGAACAGCATTGACATCATAATCAGCAGAGATATACACTGAAATAAGTTCAGTATGCCTGCCTTTATATTTTTCTAGTTCTTCAATTTTCTCTTCTAGTTCATCTTTAGTTAACATTTTATATTAATTTATGTGTTGCTATTAAATCTTTCTCAAACTTTTTTAATTCCTTGGGAATAGAAATTCCAGCTATTTCATCTCTTAAACTAATTCCTTTATCTTTCTTACTCTTCCAAATTTTTTTATTAAAATCCATTATTTTATCAATTAATACCAATTTAGATTTTCCTTTTTTTGCTTTAGGCCACTCCCCCATCAAAAGATTTATCCTTTTTTCTTGTGCAATTGTACTTGTAACTTGAGGAATTACAGGATAAACAAGATACAAAAATCTCTCTAGTAAAAAATGAAGAGTATATTTTGCAGATTCACTCTTTTCTTTACTAAAATTTTTATGTTGATTATATGCTCTAGCTTTAACCATCTCAATATAATGAGATGCAAAAATTTCCCATAAGAAGAATCTTAATGTTTGAGTAGGATTAGTAAAATTATATCCACTGTATAATTTATCTACTTTAATAGTTAAATCTTCTATATAGTCTATAAATAATTGATCCATGTCAGTAATCTTTGGTTTTTTCTTAGGTTTTTCAAAAAGCATTACAAATTTTGAAACATTAATTATTTTACTTAAGGTTTTAAGTTCAGAATGAATTCTCTCTTTTGAAACATTTAAATCTTGTTTTGAAAGATCTCCTTCAATTGCACTCCAAAATCTAATGGCTTCAGCTCCTGATTTTTTCAATATATCATGAGGATCAACAACATTTCCTAAACTCTTTGACATTTTTCTTCCTTTTTCATCAAGTAAGTGCTGGTGTATCCAAGTATCCCTAAAACACGCTTTTCCTGTTTCTAAAAAACCTCTTAATAAAGTATAGTAAAGCCAGGTTCTTACAATCTCTTTTCCTTGGGGTCTCAAACTAGCAGGATAAGCTTTTTTAAAAAAAGAATTATCTTGTTTATATTTCAGAATATAAAGCTCAGATATAGAAGAATCCATCCAAGTATCCAAAACTCTCTGTTCTCCTTTCCACTTTATATTACTAAAATCCTTAACTTTTCCAACGACCTCCCCATTTTTCAAAACATCTGCATCTTTAGGAACAGGTTCTTTCCATGGTTTGTAATATTTTCCTGGCTTAGGAATAGCAATTAAATCCCCTTTATCAGAATACCAAAGAGGAATTTCAGTGGCATAGTATCTTCTTCTTGAAATAGGCCAATCAATTGAAATCGAATTAAGCCAATCATTTAGAATTTTCCTAGAATTTCTTGGATAAAAATTAACCTTATCTGCAATTCTTCTGATACTTTTAACAAAATCTAGTTGTTTAAGATATAATTCAGGCATTTCAATAAATTCAACTTCTGCTTTACTTCTTTCAGAAATAGGGGTTCTATGAGTAATATTTTCCTGTTTAACAAGTAGTTTTTTATCTTTTAATTCTTGAATTATTTTCTCTCTTGCTTTTTTAACACTTAATTCCTTTAAAAATCCAGCATGTTTATTCATTGTTCCATCTTTATTTATTGCAATAATTGGTTTGAGATTCATCTCTCTAAAAAATTGAATATCACTAAGATCTCCTGCAGAGCACATCATTGCTAATCCAGTTCCTTTATCTATTTGAGCTAAAGGATGAGTTTTAATTGGGACTTCTTTTTCAAAAATAGGAGTAATAGCAGTTTTATTATTTAAATGAACATATCTCTTATCTTCAGGATTAAAAATAACCATTCCACATGTACATATTAATTCAGGCCTAGTGGTCCCAATAATAACCTCTTCTCCTGTCTCTTTAATTTTCCATTTAATGTCATTAAAGGTACTCTTAATATCCTGATACTCTATTTCAGAATCTGAAATAGTTGTCTGTAATTTAGGGTCCCAATTACTAATCCTAGAATCTTCATAAATTAAGCCTTTTTTATACAATTCAATAAAAGTTGATTGGGTCAAAGCCCTATATTCTGGGGAATCAGTAAGATAAACATCTCCAATTTTTTTTCCTTGTTTATAAGATGTAAAAGAGATTCCTAATCTAGCAAAACTATCAATAGTTCCTTCACTACCCTCATTAATTAATTTTTCACAATATTTAAGAAATTCTTCTCTTCCAATTTTAAAAGGAGAGATATTATATTTTTTTTCAGCTGCTATTTCAATAGGAAGCCCATTTCTATCTAAACCTAAAGGAAATAAAACCTCAAATCCCTTCATTCTCTTATATCTTGCAAACATATCCATAAAACAATAAGTTATAGCCTGAGCAACATGAATGGGAGTATTAACATATGGAGGAGGGGTATCAATAGAATATATTTTTTTCTTAGTATTTTTATTAAAAGAATACATTTTTGCCTTCTTCCATTTAGAAATTATTGTCTTTTCTATCTCGGGATTCCAATTCTTCAGCTCTTTTAAATCCATAATCTTTTTAAACAAACTTATGTTTTAAATCTTATCATAAAATGGCAAGCAGTAATGTTAATCTACCTTCTGGATTTGGTGGTTTGGTAAGATATAATGAAGAGTATTCAAGTATTTTTAACTTAAAACCAACACATGTAATCCTATTCATAATTTTAATTGTGGCCTTTAGATTCTTTCTGGGCTTTATTTTTACTTAAAATGTTTGGACTTGGTGGATTAAATCCTAAAAAAATGGAAGCTCTTATGAGCAAAATGGGTATTTCTCAAGAAGGGATAGATGCTTCTAAAGTAACAATTGAGACCCAAAAAGGGGAGATAGTGATTAATAACCCATCTGTTACAAAAATGAATATTAAAGGGAATGATATCTTTCAGATAAGTGGAGATGTCCAGGCTTCTGAATCAGTTGAAATTTCAGAGCAAGATATTAAGACAGTTATGGAAAAAACAGGTGTTGATGAACAGATAGCAAAATCAACATTAGAAAAAACAAAGGATTTAGCTGATGCAATCATGGAATTGAGTTCTTAATTACAATAATATATATCAATTAAAGGTTCTTCTAAAAAGTATGGAAAAGTTCTTAGAAAATTTATATGAAGCAGAAGAATTAATTAAAAAAATAGACCATATGATTTATGTAACTTATCCTTTGATTCAGGATAAAAGACTAATTTTAAAGGTTGTTTCAGAGACAAAAAATGCAATTATCAAGTGCATTAACTCAATTCTTCAGTATGAATACCTGTATAAAAGAATAAGATTAACAAAAGACCCAAAAGAAAATTTAAGAATTTTTAAGCTAAAATGTGCTCCAAAATATGATATAAGCCTTGAAGAAATAAAACTTATACTAGAATTATTTGATTTAGTTGAAAAACATAAAAAAAGTCCTTTTGAATTTAGAAAACAAGAAAAAATAATTATCCTTTCTGAAAATTCTCAGCCAAAAGTGATTGTAATTGAAAATGCCAAAGAATTTTTAGCATTGGCAAAAAGAATTTTAATAAAAAGCAAAAAAAGGGTGATGGTCTAATTTTGAAGAAAAATATAAAAACCCTCTTTTCCTATCTAAATATGCTCTCAAATAGGACTTTTTATGGAGAACATTATTCAAGAGAAAATAAGTGCAGATCATCTACTTTATGTTAGTCTGAAATATACTAAAACATGTGATGTTATTAAAAATCTTCTTCTAAGATGGCGAAAAATGATTGAGACTGCCATTGATTCACTTTTAAAACATGCAAAAAAGAAAAAAAAGATTTCTATTGTTCCCACTAATCCTGTTAAAAAAATAGAAGCTATGGAAAAATTATTCAAAAAAGACAAGAACATGAGGGAAACAATTGAATTTTATGAAATGCTAAGAAAAATTGAAGAACTGAGGCAGGAAAGAATTGGAGAATTCAGAAAAAATGTTTGTTTAAAAATAATGTATCAAGGAAAAGAAATAAATGTTAATCTAGAACAATTAAAAATTTATGCGGATATGCTAGAAAAGTTTATAAGTACTACAAAACAGTTTCTTCTATCATAAAGAATAAAGATTCTTTATTTAATAAAATGACAAAAATAATTGTTATAACATCTGGAAAAGGGGGAGTAGGCAAGACCACAACTGCCATAAATCTAGGGGCAGCAATGAATTATTTTGGAAAAGATGTTCTAGTAATAGATGGGAATTTAACTACTCCAAATGTTGGAATTCATTTAGGCTCGCCAGAAGTTCCAATTAATTTAAATCATATTTTGAGCGAAAAAGCAGATGTGTTTGAAGGGGTTTATGAACATGAATCTGGGATGAAAATCATTCCTTCATCACTCTCAGTCAAAGAATTATTAAAAATAAAACCAGAAAGATTAAAAGATTTTAAAAAAGATTTCAAGAAGATTGCGTCTGATTATATTATAGTAGATTGTGCAGCGGGATTAGGTAATGAAGCTATATCTGCAATTAAATTAGCAGATGAGATTATTCTAGTTTCAAACCCAGAAATGCCTGCTATTACAGATGCCCTAAAGACAATCAAATTAGCAGAACAGCTCAAAACACCAGTAATGGGAATTATTATGACTCGTGTAAGAAAAAATAATATTGAATTACAACCAGAGACTGTCAAAGATATGTTGGAAAAGGAGATCTTAGGAATGGTTCCTGAAGATATAGCAATTGCAAAATCTCTAAATCTAAAAGATGCTGTTATTCATACTCATCCAAAAAGCAAAGCTGCTAGAGCATACAAAGAAATAGCAGCTCAGATTGCAGATATAGATTATGATTCAGAATCAGATAGAGAGAGATTAATTACAAGATTTTTCAAAAGATTAGGATTAATAAAATAATTAACTAATTTTAGTTCCAGGTTCAATATCTTTTTCTATAGTAAGTAATACACATTTATCCTTATCAACCCCTCCTGCAGCTAATAACATTCCTTGACTTTCTATTCCTCTTAATTTTCTAGGAGCCAAATTAGCCACAATTATTATCTTCATTCCTTGCAATTCCTCAGCAGAATAATACTCTTTGATTCCTGCGCAAATAAATCTATCTCCAAGCTCACCAACATCAAGACTAAGTTTATAGAGTTTATCAGCTCCCTCAATATCTTCAACTTTTTTTATTTCAGCAACTCTTAAATCAAGTTTTTGAAAATCTGAAAATTCAATTATATTCTCTGGCATTTTTTCTCCTCTGTTTTAGATTGTGTCAAAATCAAATTAAATAATTTTCTAACAAATTTCTTATCAATATTTTTCTTTTCTGCTATTTTTTTCATTTTTTTATGTATTTCTTTTTCTCTTTTAAGATTGCAAATTGGAATATTATCTTGTTTCTTATGTCTCCCAATCTTTTTAACAATCTGATTTCTTTTAACAATAAGATTCAAGATCTGAGAATTAATTTCATCTATTTTTAAATGCCACTCTGACAATTTATTCATTTTATATTTTCTTAAATAATATCTCTCCTTTCTTAATCTTTTTTGCACTAAACTGTTTAACTATTTTTTCCGCAGACCCTGGAATAAATGGAGATAAAAGTCTTGCAATCTCTAAAATACTCTCTTTTAATTCAAACAAAACTTTTTTATCCTTGGTCTCCCAGGGCTTTTTATTTTGAACATATTCATTACAAATATCAATAAATG
>CAZRQO010000009.1:0-14914 GCA_964602425.1 Candidatus Woesearchaeota archaeon
TACGTATTTGGGTTAAGAACTATTTCTGTTATTTTTTGTTTAGTGTAAGGAGGAATAAGACAACATGAAGATATATGTAGGTAATTTACCCTTTAGTATTGATGAAGAAGGCTTAAAAAAACTTTTTTCAGAATATACTACTGAAGAAATTACTCTTATTAAGGACAAGTTTTCAGGAAGATCTAAGGGTTTCGGCTTCGTAACAATTGCAGATGATGAAGTTGCAAAAAAAGCAATCTCAGAACTACACGAAAAAGAAATTGAAGGAAGAAAGTTGACTGTAAATGAAGCAAGACCTGTAGATCCAGATAGACCAAGAAGACCACCTAGAAGCGATTTTAATAGAAGAAGATTTTAGGACTGGTTTTTACTTATTTTTTATTTTTTTACTTATTTTTTATTCCCTTTGGGCTTTTCGCCATTTTTTCATAATAATTGTAAATCCAATTAACTTGGTAGTATATTTAGGTCCAAAAGCCTTTAACAATTCATTAGCATATTTTTTTGCATCTTCTTTACCTTCTTTTCCAGAGCCCCTAGCATTTTTTAAGACATGGATTTTTACAACACTGTGTTTTTTAAACTGATTGCTTAGAGTTAGAATAAAATTATCAGTAACCCCATTCTTGCCTAATTGAACATTTCCTATTACCATTTAAATTTTTTAATATCTAATTTTTTTACTTTTACTACTCTAAGTTTTTTAACTTTCCAAGTACCTGTCTTTGTAAACCAGCCTTTTTTTACATCTTTACCAGTAAACCTATGAACCTTAACATCTGATTTATTATCTCTCCAATCCTGACTTTTTGATGCACAAATAACCGCAGCTTCATAAATTTCTTTTTTACTTGGTTTTTCAGAATCAATAACACAAAAAGGGCTTCCTGGAGCAGCAGTATGAAGAATTACATTTAGTTTTCCTTTATACTTCTTGACTAATTCATCATTATTCTTAGCATTTCTACCAAGAAAGATTTTAATTCCAGATTTTAAAATAAATTCTCTAAATTTCATGTTTTAACCAATTATTTACAATTCTTAAACACTTTCTTTGGTTCGACCAAGTGAGTTTTTTCAAGGCAGTTTTATACTCTACCCATTTATAAATTGAGTGTTCTTTTTTATCAATTTTTATTCTGGATTTTTTTATTTCAGCAGCATAGAGTGTATATGTCTGGCCAATGACACCTTCTCTATCTGAAAGTTCTTTTTTGTACTTGTATTTTCCAGAAATATCAAACTTCTTAATATTCAATGGTTTTTGTCCTGTTTCTTCTTTTATCTCTCTAATAAGAGCATCTTTTATTTTCTCTTCTTTTTCTACTCCTCCTTTTGCAAATTCCCAACCTTTCCAATGCAATTTTCTTTTAAGAATTAAATATTCTTTTCCAGAATATAAAATAATAAATAAGCCTTTTCTATATTTCATTTTAATCCTGTTTGTAAAGTATAAAGATTATAATAAATGCTTTCTTTTTTGAGAAGCTCTTTATGGTTCCCTATTTCTACAATTCTTCCTTTGTCTAGAACTATTATTTTATCAACATTTCTTACAGTTGAGAACCTATGGGCAATTATTATTGTGGTTCTTTTTTTAATTAATTTTTCAATACTTTCTTTAACCCTTCTCTCTGATTCTGCATCCAGGGCAGAAGTTGGCTCATCTAAAATTAGTATTTTTGGGTCTTTTAAAAAGGCCATTGCTATTGCCATTCTCTGTCTTTGCCCCATAGATAATTTAACCCCTTCTTCTCCTACAATTGTATTATATTTTTTTGGAAGTTTTTCTATGAATTCATGAGCATAAGCTTCTTTCGCAGCTTTTTTGACTTCTCTTAGTGTAGCTTTTGGTTTGGAATATCTTAAATTATTAAGAATAGTATCATTAAACAGATTAATATCCTGGGGAACAATAGCAATCTGGTCTCTTAACCACTTTAAATCAAGCTTTGAAATATCAATCCCATCAAGATAAATCTTTCCTTTTTTTGGTTTATAGTACCCAATAATTAATTCAGATAGGGTTGTTTTTCCTACTCCACTTTTTCCTACAAGTGCAATGCTCTCTCCTGGATTTATTTTAAATGTGATATTATTTAAAACCTCTTTATTCCTTGCATAAGCAAAATCAATATCACTAAAAACAATCTCTCCTTTAACATCCTCTATTTTTTTATCTCCGTGTTTCATTGATTCTGGAACCATATTCTTTAATCTCACAACTCTTTTTATTCCTACCATAGCACGTTTAAATCTACGATATACACTCGAAAGTCTTCTAAAAGGAGCAAAAGCTAAATGAATATAACCAAAGAACATTACAAATTCTCCTGGAGTAATTAAAATGTTTCTCAAAAATAAAATAGCACTTCCTAAAACAAATACATAACTTATACTAAAAATAAAATCTTGAGCTATAGAAAGAGAATTCCATTCTTTTTGATTTCTTGAAAAAATTGGAAGCAACTTCTTAACTAAGGACCTAAGAAAATTCTTTTTTTCTCTTTCTTCCATAGCAAAATTTTTGACAACATATACATTATATAATTTATTATAAACTTCCCCATAATGTTTTTCAAAAGCCCTATTTTCTTTTTTCTGAAGTTTAAGTAATTTTTTTGTTTTCTTAATCGTGACCACAGAGTAAATAATAAAAAAAGGAATTAAAATCAAAGCAAGCTCCCATTTTATAATAAACATAGCGGCCATAGAAAAAATAAACATTAAAAATTGAGGAAGAACATTTGATACAGTTTCTACTAACATCTGTAATTCCCATGTTCCTCTTGAAATTTTATTTAAAATTTCTCCTCTTTTTTGTTTTTTATGAAATGGTATGGGAAGTGTTAAGAAATGACCATATGCTTCAGCCTCTGCTTCTAAACTTATTTTAGAACCAACTACCAGCCCTAATAATCCTACTTTATTAGATGTATAATTAGAAATAATACTTAACACAAACCATACCCCAATTATAACTAAAAGAATATTTGTTGGACTATTTGGTATTATTGCTAAATCAAATAATCTACCATAAAGATAAGGAATAATCGCAGCTAGAATAGCCCCAAAACTAGCTATGATAATTATTATTATTATTTCTTTTTTATATCTTTTAAAATAATCTGAAATAAATTCTTTTACTGTAACCATATATTAATTTATTATCTTTTGTTTTTAAATCTTCAGTTTCATTGTTAAGTTGTCCATATAATTTAAGTACCAGAGTGAATTATTTAATCTATGAAAGTTCATCTTTGGGAGGCCTACAATCTAGAAAAAATTTCTGTAGATTTAAAACAGAATGTTAAGGATAAATTAAGGGATTTGATAAAAGGAAATATCTATAATATTGCAATGGAGTTGGACATTTTGCCTGCAAGATTATATAATTATTTTATTTATCAAGATTTCCCAATTCCATTAAGAGTGTTAATAAAATTTTCAAAAAGGTTTAATATTCCTTTAATAGAGATAGAAAAGAAGATTATAATGTATAAACATATGTTTGTCCCAAGGAAAAATTCCGTGAAAGAACCCAAATTACCAATAGAAATTAATCCTTATTTTACTTCAATTATTGCCCATTTTTATTTTGATGGAAGTATCCCTAATGATGGTAAAGGCACTTATTATAATCAAAAGAATGAGAAAATTATGAATGATTTTATTGATAAGATAAAAATAGTCTTTGGGGATGTTTATTATTCTGTAATGAAAGATCATAGAGGAGTATTAAAATGTAGAATTCCCCGAATTATTGGAGAAATTTGCAAAACAATTTATGGAATTAGCTCTTTTGGAACCTTTAATTCTAGAGTTTCAAAGAAAATTTTTAATCTATCAAAGGAAAATAGGATGGCATTTATTTTAACAGCTATTTTGGATGAGGGCTCTATTACTTATGATGGAGATATCTTTTTTGGAGTTAGCAATATGCAATTATGCACCGATGTCCAGAAATTATGTTCACAAATAGGATTAAAAACAACAGTAATTAAAGGAAGACCAAATGGCAGTTATTATTTTTATATTAAATCTAAAGAAAGATTTCTTCAAATTATAAAGGAGATTTTCAAAAAATACCCCCTTCTTAATTTGAGATATAAAAAAGAAAGACTCCAACATTATTTTAAAGTTAAAAAATATCCTGGATTAAGAAACAAAAAAGGAGGAGACAAAAGAAAAAAAAGAATTTTAATAAAACTTAAAACAGAAAAGACTATTAATGGTTTGTCCAAAGAGTTATTAATCCCTCCTAAAAGTCTTAGAAGACATCTTTATGCATTAATTAATCAAAATAAAGTTAAAAGAAAAAAGAAAGGCAATCAATATTATTATTTTTTAGCCAGTTCCCCATTGAGCTAAGGCTACTTTTAATTCTGGGTGTGTTTTAGCGTATTCTTTTAATGATATATTCTTAAGCGTAGCATCAACTGCTTGCCTCATTGCTTTAGCACCCGCAACACTCCCCCATTTGTTTCCATGCACGCCCCCGCCCGCTTGAATCACCACATCATTTCCCATAAATTTCATAATCTTATCAACAATTCCAGGATACACTCCTCCACTAGCTACACCTAGAACTGGTTTGACTCTAAACCATCTTTGTGCAAGATGCTCTTTTGTTAATTTAGTAAAAGGAGATTCCATTTCTTGTTCAATATGTAATACTTCTCCTTTCCCTCCTGTCATTTTCCCATAGGCTGTTCCAATATGAAGAGTGTCAACTCCAACCATTCTTGCTAATTGTGCAATTACTTCCATTGTCATTCCATGTTCAGGATCTCTATCAAACATAGCATGCCCTGCTCTATGAGCATGAATAGGAAGTTTAGTATGTTCTCTTGCAGTTTGTAATGCACTCCAACCAAGAGTAATTATATCTAACATAATATAATTCCCTCCATTTTGTTCAACAAAATCAATTCTTTTTAACATTTGTTTTGTTTCTGCAGTGCAATTAATAAGGTATGCTTTTTTGTCTCCAGTTTCTTTTTCTGCTTTGTCTAACATTTTAATTGTTTTTAAGAATCTAGTTTTAAATGGATTAAACTTTTGTGATGATAAATTTTCGTCGTCTTTTACAATATCACACCCCCCTATCCAAGAATCATAAGCTACTCTAGAGTGTTCTCCTGGTTCTAATCCTACTTTTGGTTTTACTATAGTTCCTACAAAAGGCCTATTCCAGACTTTGAATTTTCTCCTAAGTCCTTTAATTCCAAACCTAGGACCTTTAAAACTATAAAGCATTTTTTTAGGAATTGTAACATCTTCCCAAAGCAATCCATCAACTGATTTCATCCCATATATATTTCCTCCAATACTAGAGAGAATTTCAGGAAGATTTCCTAATTCAAATAATTCTAAAGGATAAGCAATTCTAGCTCTCTTATGTCCCTCATTAAGATAAAAAACTTTTGGAGAAAGTAATTTGCCAATTCTCGGTTTCATTGTTTTAATATCTGTCCATGTTCCAACACTGCTCTCTCCAGCAACCATAGAAGCAACTTCTTTGAATTTTCTCCCTTTAGCAGGACTTATTTTATATTGCATAATTAAATCTGTTTTTTTAGGTTTGTATCTTAGATTAATAAAATCTTGATATTTATATGATTTAGATTTTGTTTTTACCATCTTTCTATCTTATATTCAATTAAGATATCTTTAAAAGTATTTCTAGATTCAGTATTTCATGAAAATTATTTTAGCACGTCATGGAGAAACCAATGAAAATCAGAATAAACACTTATCAGGAAATTCTAATATGGCTCAGCTTAATAACGAAGGGGTAAAACATTCTAAAAGATTAACTAAGTTATTATTAAAAGAGAAAATAGATAAAATAATCTCCTCTCCTTTGGATAGAGCAATTAATACTGCTAAACCTATTGCAAAGGCATTAAATTTAAAGATAGAAAAAGAGGATCTATTAAGAGAATTTGATTTTGGAAGTTTAGACGGAAAAAATGAACAAGGAAAAGCTCTGCAGGGACTTTTGAATAGAAGAAAGAATGTTAATTACAAATTTCCTAATGGAGAAAGTTACAAAGATGTTTTAAATAGAATAGAAAAATTCCTACCCTCTCTTTTAAATAAAAATCTAAAAAAAGTTTTATTGATTTCTCATGCAGGAATAAATAGAGCAATACTCACTATTTTTTTAAAATTAGATGAAAATAAGATAGATATAATTAATTCTCCTAATAATATAATTTATTTTTATGATACTAAAGATAAATCTCTAAAATGGGTAGATACAAAAAATAATACAAAAGGAAAAAATGTTTTATTTAGAACCGAAATTTAAATTACTTTCCACAAGCTGTTTTTTCTCTGAGTTTGTGATGATATTCCTGGCACTCTTTACACTTTCCATGTCTAGGACATCCAGGCCAGGTACACAGGCAATTAGGATTTATTTCTTCAGACATTTTAATTTTCTTTCTTTTATTTCTTTGGAAATTTGATGAATAAATGCTCCTGCATTTCCCCAAACAAGAAATAACCATAATGGGACATCTAAAAATTTAGTGATGCTGTAATCCCAGATTCCTATTTTTATTGCTACTATCTCTGCAAGAGTTCCAAATATCCCTACAAAAATAAATATTTTTAGTGTTCTTAGGGATTTCCACTTAACTAAACCAATAATTGCAATAACAGCAAGAACTCCTGTAGTTAATAAAATGTTTTTATAAAATAATAATACAACAATAAAAGTTGCTAATCCAAATCCAATATTAAAGATTAAGTTATTCTTATGCATTTTTCTTTACTATGGGTCCTTTCTCTGTATCATCAACACCATATCCTAATTTTTTGATTTTATTTCTTAATTCATCTGATTTTTTGAAATCTTTGTTTTTTCTTGCTTGTTCTCTTTGTTTTACTAAAACTGAAACCTGTTTTGGGATTGAAATTTTTTCTTTTTTAAGTAAATCTAATCCAAGAACTTCATCAATTTTTTTAATTACCTGAATTTTTCCTTGTGCTTTTTCATCTCTTACTAATTTCCATAATACTTGTAATGCTTGTGGAATATTCAGGTCATTATCTATTGCTTTTTTAAATTCATCTAAATAACCTTTATTTGTTTTTTTATCATCTTTAATCTCAGAAACAATATTTTTTAATCTCTGGTAAGAATTTTTAGCAGAAGTTAATTCCTCTAAAGAAAAATTTAAAGGTTTCCTATAGTGGGTTCCTAAAACAAGATATCTATATTCAAGAGGTTTGAACCCTTTTTCCTCAAGTTCAGAGATTGTAAATAAGCCTCCCTTTGATTTTGAAACTTTCTCTCCTTTGAAAGTTAAAAAATTTCCATGAATCCAGTATTTCACAGTAGGTTTCCCAAATCTTGCAATATTCTGGGCTCTTTCATTAGTATGATGAATAGGAATATGGTCAATTCCTCCTGTATGAATATCAAACTCTTTTCCAAGATATTTAGTAGACATTGTACTGCACTCTATATGCCACCCTGGAAAACCAATTTCCCAGGGACTTTTCCATTCTTGCTGTCTCACCCCAGGTTTCTCAGAGAATTTCCACAAAGCAAAATCAGTTTTGTTCTTTTTCTCACCCAAACAAATTCTTTTGCCTGCTTGCAATCCTTTTACATCCAGCTTAGCAAGTTTCCCGTAGTCTTTTAATTTAGAAGTATCAAAATAAATCCCATCACTTGTCTTATAAGTAAATCCTTTTTTTTCTAAATCTTTTATAAATTCTATTTGTTCTTTAATATGTTCAGTAGCTTTACTCCAGATACTTGGCTCTGAAATATTTAATTTTTTAAAATCTTGTTTGAAAATCTTTAGATAGTACTCTGCAATATCTTTGGTCTTTTTATGTTCCTTTTTTGCAGCCTCTTCAATCTTGTCTTCTCCTGTATCTGAATCTGAAGTTAAATGTCCAACATCAGTAACATTCATCACTTCCTTTACTTTATACCCATTAAATGAGAGAACCTTTCTTAATATATCAGAAAAAATATAAGTCCTGAGATTTCCAATATGCTGATACCAATAAACAGTAGGCCCACAAACATACATTCCAACCTGGCCTTTTTTAATTGACTTAAATTCCTCTTTTTTTCTTGTTAATGTATTATATATTTTTAACATAAAACTTCTAAGGAATTATAATTTAAAAATCTAGTTACTTAGCTGTAACAGTTACATCAAAGAAATCATTTGCATAAGCTTGTCCATCTTCTGTGAAAATATTCACTCCAAATCTTGCAGTGCAAAGAGAACTTCCAACAGGAACCTGAATCAAAACTTTTCTGCTAGCTAAGTCTCCTACAGGAATTGTAAGTCCAGTTCCACTTCTACCACTTTGAATCCAATTCATTATTTGCTCCTCTGACTCCACACACTGATTTTTAGCTTCTAAAACAACTTCATAAGAGAATTTTTGAGTTCCGCTAACTCCTTCAAGTAAATTTTTAATTCCAATACCTATCCCTCCTCTTTCACTTTGCTTAACAATTATCTCTCTTGTATTAGGATAAATAACCACTTTATTGTCTGAAGATGAAAATAATTTATTTACCTCTTCTGTTAATTGCTGGTCTGTCAGGTCAACTACACTTGTTGCACTTTTGAATATTTTTTGAACTAAAAAGATTCCAAGAATTAATACACTAACTAAAAGAACTATCGTTACAATTGTTCCTACACTCATCTCCATTGCTGCTTTTTTACGCCTTGTCATCTTAATAAATAGGGAAATTTTCACTTGTTAAATAAAAACTCAGTGCTAGAGTAGCGATAAATATAATTACACCAATAATAATCCCAATTATATTCAACTTCTTAGAAATTTTAGATTTTTCTTTTTTGTTCTGAACTAATCCAATTATTCCTAAAATGACTCCAGCTAGAGGAATGAAAAATGCAAGCACAATACTCAAAATCCCAAGAGTATATGCAACCCCTTTTTGTTCTGCCATATTTTACCTAATAGATTTATTTTTATAAACCTTTTGAAAAAAGACTCAGAACATCTTTTACAAGATTCTGGTCAATATCCATTAAAGATTGCTATGGGGCCCCCGGGAGTCGAACCCGGCACACCATGATCTTCAGTCATGTGCTCTCCCGCTGAGCTAGAGCCCCATCTTGGTCTTGATAAAAAAAGTAAGGATTCTTTTTTAAATCTATTGAAAAGAAAAATAATGTAAGTTGGGAATAGGCCACCTTCTGTAGTTCATTGTTGGTTTATTCAACCACAAACTGAACTTGTTAACATTTGACTTAGCACCTTATAGGCTTGCACTAGTCAAGATGCCCGTTTCATCAAATCTTTCGCTTCAAAGTTCACTTCAAGGGTCATTACTCAGCGAAAGCTGTGTCGTTTCTGTGACAGAGCTCTACCTTACGGCAGTTAGGATTTCTCCTAATAACTTTAATAATAGTGGGCGGACCTTCCACAGAATTCAGTGTCCATTTCTTTTGACACTTTCTTAATCAAAAGTTGAATTCCGAAGTTAACTACCCAACTTACAAAAATTCAAACATCGTAGGCTTTTTAAGGTTTACTGTCTGTATAAATTTATGGACTACTATGCTAGGACAAAAGAGGAAATAATAAGAGAACTACAGACTTCTAATGCAGGATTAACACAAGAAGAAGCAGAAAAAAGGCTACAAAAGTATGGAAAAAATCTAATCAAAAAAACCCACAAATTGCGGCCAGTAAAAATCCTTTTAGAGCAGTTTAAATCTTTTTTGATTTACATATTAATTATTGCAATAATTGTCTCTTTTTTAATAGGAAATTTAGTAGATGGTTTTGTAATCTTAGCAATAGTTATTCTTAATGCTTCAATAGGTTTTTTTCAACAATACAAAGCAGAAAAAGCAATAATTGGATTAAGAAAATTATTAGTTCCAATATCTAAAGTTATTAGAAGTAATAGATATGTTGAAATATCTTCTACTGAAATTGTTCCAGGAGATGTTTTGGTTCTTAATGCAGGTGATAAAATTAATGCTGATTGCAGAATTATTGAAGATAAAAATTTACAGACAAATGAAGCAGTTTTAACAGGGGAGAGTCTTCCAATAAGTAAATTTGATAAAAAATTATCTATAGAAACAATTCTTCCAGAAAGATTTAATATGCTTTATACTGGAACCCAAATTGTTAGAGGAAGTGCAAAAGCAGTAGTTATTGCAACTGCTATGGAGACAGAATTCGGAAAAATAGCTTCACAACTCCAAGAGATTGAGATTCAAAAAACACCAATGCAAAAAAGATTAAATCTTTTTTCTAAACAATTAGGACTCATTATTCTAGGCTTAGTATTGATTATAATGCTCTTAGGCCTCTTTGAACATTTTAATTGGATTGAAATGTTCATGACTTCTGTTGCCCTTGCAGTGAGTGCAATCCCAGAAGGTCTTCCAGCAGTATTAGCAATATCTTTCGCAATTTCTACTGTTTTTATGTCTAAAAAGAATGTTATTATAAGAAAACTTCCTGCAGTTGAAAGTTTAGGAAGCGTGACTGTTATTTGCTCTGATAAAACAGGAACAATAACAGAGGAGGAAATGAATGTGCAAGAGATTTTTTGTAATGGAAAAATTTACATAAAAAAATTAAAGAGTATTTATTCTGATGGTAGGAAGATAGATATAAACAAGAATAAAGAACTCTCTCAAATAATCAAAACCAGTATTTTATGTAATAATGCACGTTATGAGGAAGTAGAGAGTGGAGAGTACTCTTTTATAGGAGATCCTACTGAACAAGCTCTTGTAAAACTAGCTTTAGATATGAAAATAAGTAAAAAGAAGCTAACAGAGTTAGAACCAAGATTAGAAGAAGTAGAATTTGATCCTGAAAGAAAAATGATGTCTATTTTAAGGGAGGCACAAAGAAATAATATCCTTTATTCTAAAGGTGCTCCAGAAAGAATAATATTAAATTGCACCTCTGAATTAATTAATGGTCAGATAAAACCATTAAATGAAGCAAGAAAAAAAGAATTATTAAAAGAATCATCAAGAATGGAGAATGAAGCATTAAGAGTTTTAGGTTTTGCATATAAAAACTTTTCAAAAAAATCAAAACCAGAAGAAAAAGGATTAATCTTCTTAGGGTTCATGGGAATGATAGATCCCCCAAGACCCGAAGTCAAAGATGCTGTTTGGCAGGCACAAAATGCAGGAATAAGAATTAAAATAATCACAGGAGACTCTGTTTTAACTGCTTCTGCAATTGCTAAACAAATCGGGATTATTGGAAAAGTAATTACTGGAAAAGAAGTTGATGAGATGTCTGAAAGAGATCTTGCTAGAGAAATAGATAAAATTTCTATTTTTGCAAGAACTACCCCACAGCAAAAATTAAAGATAACCAAAATTCTGCAAGGCAGAGGAGAGACAGTTGCTATTACAGGAGATGGAATCAATGATGTTTTAGCATTAAAATCAGCAGATATTGGGATAGCAATGGGAAAAAGAGGAACAGATGTTGCTAGAGATACAGCAGATATTATTCTTATGGATGATAATTTTGCATCAATTATATCTGGAATTAAAGAAGGAAGAAAAACCTATGATAATGTCAAAAAATTCACAAAATATATCTTTGCAGTTAATTTCAGTGAAATTATCTTAATCGCAGCAACACTGGTAATGGGAATGCCTCTTCCATTAATACCTTTACAAATTTTATGGATGAATCTTATAACAGATTCTTTTCCAGCGCTTACACTCTCTTTTGAAAAAGAAGAAAATGTAATGGCTTCTAAACCAAGACAAGAAAAAAGTTTATTAGAAGGAATATGGCCATATATTGTTTTTGGAGGATTAATCAACTTCCTTGCTTGCTTTATAATTTATCTTATTGGAATGAACCAAGGACTTGCAATTGAAACAACAAGATCAATGGTTCTTACAACAGGAATTTTATTTGAAGTATTCTTTGTATATACTTGTAGAAGTAAAAAACCTTTGACAGAGATAGGAATTTTTTCTAATAAATGGTTGAATTATGCAATTCTTTTCTCTTTAATAATACAATTAATACTTATTTATACTCCTCTGGCCTTGGTTTTTGGAGTCGCACCCCTGACAATTAATCAATGGATACTAATACTTCCTTTTGCAGTCTCAGGATTGGTCTTATTTGAAATAACAAAATATATTAAACATAAAAAACTTTAATTAAAAAATGAGTGGATTATTTATTTGGATAGGAGTTCTTGTAATAAGTTTAATTGTATTAATGAAATCTTCAGATTATTTTACAGAGTCTGCTGAAAAAATTGGATTATGGTTGGGAGTTCCTGCTTTTTTCATTGGAGTAACTATTGTTGCTATTGGAACCTCATTACCTGAATTAATCTCTTCAATTATCGCAGTATTTAGTAATTCTTCAGAGATTGTTATTGGAAATGTTCTTGGAAGCAACATAGCAAATATTTTTCTAATTCTTGGTTTCGCAGGAATCATCGCTAGAAAACAACTTAAAATTTCCAAGAACATTCTTAATGTTGATTTACCTTTTTTACTTGGAACTTGTTTTTTATTAGCAATAATGATTTGGGATGGTAAATTTACCTTCTATGAAGGGATACTTTCTTTATTAGTTCTTATAATCTATTCTTCCTATTTAATTAAAACTAGAAAAAAGCCAGGAAAAGCAGTTAAAAAACAATTAAAGGGAGTAAAAAGAGAAATTACAAATCATCAATTTAAAAAATCCCTTCTTAAACACAAATTACCTCTAAAGACATGGATTATTTTACTTGTAAGTGTAGTCTTTATTTATGTGGGGGCTAAATACACTATTGAATCTGTTATTCAATTATCTGGATTATTAAACATTGGAAAAGAAATTATTGCAATAAGTGTTGTAGCTTTAGGAACTTCTCTTCCAGAACTTGCAGTTACAATTTCTGCAGCAAGAAAAGGAAAACCAGAAATTGCAGTAGGAAATATCCTTGGTTCAAATATATTTAACACATTAGCAGTAATGGGAATTCCTGCATTATTTGGGGTGCTTATAATCCCCGCGAATGTACTTGTTTTTACTCTTCCTGTAATGATTATAGCTACTCTAATGTTCTTTTTTATAACTCTTGATAAAGAAATAACTAGGTGGGAAGGATTATTATTAATTATATTTTATATTTTATTTATAACTAAACTATTTAATTTATTCTAAGTATAGTCTATCTTATTTCTTCAGTAGGTTAGGGGGGTTCGTCGTTTTTCATTTTCTTTTTTTATTTTTTGAAAGGGAAACAAGGGCCACCAATGGAAAGGATTAATTTGCCCTTGTTTTTTAGAGGTTGTGTAGAGGTAAACATTAACATCTCTTTTTTCATACTTATTATAAATAAAACCTCTTTATAAACAACCAGAAGAAAAAATATATAGTAATAATCTATTTTTTTATTATATATATCTTTAAATAAAGAAAAGACCCTGAAAGTTTATGGAATTATACTCGTGGATACTCCAAAATAAAGAAATCATTAAAATTATTTATGCTCTAATAATAGTTCTTATTTGTGCAACAATCACTCTTAAATCTCATAGAATGTTTAAATTAAGTCTATACCAAGGAATAAGATATTTTCGAAATGCTTTTCTTTTTTATGGAATAGCTTTTGCAATAAGATATCTTTTTGGATCTCGTCTTTTACCTTTTTCAAACAACTATTTTGCTATAATTGGAATTTTATTTAGTTTCTTTTTTATAATGGCAGGTTTTTTCTTACTATATAGTCTTTTATGGAAAAGAATAGAGCATCCCCATAAAATTATTAATAGTTCTCTTTTCAATTCTAGAACTCTTATTTTTTATATAATGGCCATAGTATTTGTTTTATTAGATTATTTATGGGGTTCTCTTCACTTTTTGTTTTATTCACAAGTCTTTGTATTCATATTTGCTTTTGCTATAAGTTTTAGTAATTATAAAACAAAAGGTAGAAATAGAAAATTCCTAAAATTTTATGCTTTAGCCATGCTTCTTGCTTTTATTGCTTGGACTTTCAATGCATTTATAGAATCAGTTTTTAAATGGGACCCAAAAATTACTATTCTAATCTATTTACTTAATATAGTTGTATTTTTATTGTTCTTATTTGGAATAATTAGAGTAGCAAAAAAAAGTTTCTGAAAAATCAGAACCTAAAGAAATTAAAATGGCAAAAAAACGAGAGAGACTCGAGGTTATTAGGGATATTCTTAATTCAGTTAGAGAAAAAAGAAAAATAAAACCCACAAGATTGCTTTACTCCTCAAATCTTTCCCCCCAGATGTTTAAAACATATGTAGATGAATTATTAAAAAAAGGATTTATTCAAATTGAAATTGATAAAAAAGATAAAAAACATTTTATACTTTCAAAAAAAGGAAGCGAGTTCTTGCAAGAGTATATAATTATACAGAATTTTGTAGAAAATTTTGGGTTGTAATTAATGCTTTTTAAAGGCTTCTTGTTGAGCAGTTCTTTCTAATTGATTTAAGTTATTAATAATATTTCTAACATTTTGAGGAACTATCTTTTCATAATCAATGATTTCGTTACTTTTTACTGCACTATTAAATCCTCCACATACTGAACGATAAGCCTTACACATTTCTGCAACTTCTTTTGGAGTATACATTACTTTTTCTTCCATATTTCTTCATCTCTTTTTGCTATTTAAATATAATTGTTATAGAAATCAAATAAAATAAGCAGTAGAAGAATTCTAAATACTACAATGAAACTTTCAAAAGAAAATTTCAAGTGAGGCTTTTAGTAGTTATATGCTGAAATTCTCGGCGAACCTTGAATCTTACACAATAACTCTATCAACGTCATCTTCTATGACGGCCTTAGTTGTCTCGTTTTGCGGATGGCTTCGAGCTTAGATGCATTCAGCTCTTATCCATAC
>CAZRQO010000010.1:0-13681 GCA_964602425.1 Candidatus Woesearchaeota archaeon
TTCCTATTCCTACATCTCCATCACTTGCAATAGTCATTCTCACATTAGAAGTATAATCTGCACCGGTATTTGTATGAAATTGAATAGCAGTTCCCAATTCAGTAGTTAAATGTAAAGCCCATTGATTAGCATTCATATATGAATGCCCACCATAATCTAAAATGGTAAATGTGTCATTTCCATCAGTTCTTAATCCTCTTAATATATTATGACTTCCATCTGCAATAGAAACAAAAGTATCACCCTCACCTGCCGAAATATCAGAAACAATCTGCCCTTCTGCTGTTATATTTCCAGTATTAATTACTGAGGTATTAATATAGGTGTCTGTAATATGTGTTGTGCCACTTGCATAATTATGAGCATAAGCAACTCCGTCTCCAAACTTGAACTCCAAATGATGGTTTCCAGAAGTCAAAACCTTGCTTGTTTCAGAACCAGTTAAATTACAAGAATAATTCTCAATAAAAACAGAGTTTGTTTCACTTAACCAAGTATAATCAAGAGCCTCATCACCACATTTTACTCCTAAAAACTTTAAATCATTATTTTCATTTTCATTGCTCCATGTTGTTCCATCCACAGCAGTTATAGTTAAATTAGCTATACCAGTTGTAGTAAATTCAACTGTCCAATTCCCCCCCACCGTAGGATAACTCTGCACATTAATTATACTTATTTCTATTTCAAATGTCTGATTACTCAAATGAGGGGTTATCCATGTAATATAATCTATTAAAGAATTATTATTTGTATCATAAGAATTAAATGCATGCTCTTGTCTTGTTCCATTAACAATCCAATAAAGTTTAATAGAGCCCTGCGAGGATTCTGCAATATTTGTATATGTTAAAACATTAATATAATTAAAATCAGAATATACTATTATACGCTTAACATCTAATTCAGGTTTTTCGTCGATTATTTTAGGAGCAGGAGTTTGATACTCAATCTCATAATTTGTAGCATTATCCTGAATTATTATTTCTAATTGAGAGAATTCTCCGCTCTCCCCATCTTCTGCAATCTGGGTTTCTGGTTCTTTTTCAATGATTTTGTCTGTAAGATCATATTTAATATCATCAATGACTTTCTTTACAACCACATCAGTAGCTTCAGCTGGTATTTGTATAGTAATATTAGGGGTAGGCTCTTTTAATTTTATTTTTTTTGTCCAATTAACAGGTTTATTAATTTCTGCTAATCCCTGTATAAGCTGTTCAGTAAAATTATTCTCATCTTCTGGTTGTTCAACAATAACTTCATCAGGAACAACTGGTTCTATTGGAAGTCCTCTTGTTCTTTCTAAAGGTTGTTCCTCAATAGAACTTATTTGCATAGTATCTCCAAATAATTCAACCCCCTCATAAACAAAAACAACACTTAATTCTCCTTCTTCAGCAGGAATATCAAGGTTCTCTAAAGGAATCTCAATACTTCTACTCTCATCACCTAAATAATCTGTAGTAATAATTACATTATTTTCATCTGTTTCTAATTCAATATCCTGCTCAGAAGAAAGAATTTTCACAATATAATCACTATCATCAAGAATATAAGTAAGGCTTTCATTAGCTCTTACACTTCCATGAACCTCTTCAATTAATTCTAATGAGGCTTTTCCAGTTAAAAGTCCGAACAGATTTGAAATTATATTTCCTAAAATACTTCTTTGTCCAGATTCATTTTGTTCTTCACCACCCTGATTCTCTTTATAGATTCCTAAAACAAAATCAACACTCGGGAATCTTGTTGCACTATCTACAGTATAACCATAACCACTTCCAGAAATTGTTTCTTCTTCAATATAAAATTCTCCTTGAGTCTGTTGCTCATCAGAAAGAAGCTCATTTAAATCATAGACATATTCAGAATCAGCACTATTTATCACTACTTTTGTAGCAGAAGGAATAAGTTCTGATTGTTGCAATACAAAATTTAGATTACCTTGCAAAATAGAACCATTAGAAGTAACGTCATCTATAGAAAGAGTTTTACCTGTAAAATATAGATTTGATAATGAAAAAAACAAAAAAACAAAAAAAGCCAAAAGAATAATTGCGAGAGAAACTTTCTTTAAAGGGAAATTAAAATTTTTTTTAATTATCTTTTCTTCTGGTTTTTCTTTTTTAGCAGCACCGATATATTTTGTAATAACTTTCCCATTAACTTTTTTACTTTCATAGATATAGGGTCCAAAAGTCTTTCCTCCTTTTTTAATATACCTCTTATAAACCATACTGTAATTTCTCTTTTTAAGTTAAAATAATAATAGCAAAATAGCTTTTTAAATATTTACACTTTTACACTACCTTTTTTTAAAAACAAATTAATAAAATAAAGAACAATAATCTTTAAAATCAATCAAAGACTGGTATTTTTAACATAAGTTTAGAATCTGTTATTAACTATACAGTAGTTACAAAATAGAAACATTTAAATACTAATAATATGTCCAAAATAACATGGGAAATAGAAACAATGTTGCTATCATGTCAGTATTAATCGCTTTAATAGCCTTAGTAATTTTAATTCTTAGTTTAGCATTTGTTATAATGTCTCAACCTGCAACAAAAGCAAAGATAGAGAATATTATAAGTCCTTTAGATGCTAAAGATTCCTATACCCCTCAAAATATAATTAATATTCATGATGCTAGTGATGATGATGATGAAGAGGAAGATAATGGTCCTGTAATCAGTGGATTACCAGATATGACACTTAATTTTGCTCAAACTGTAACTCTAGATTTAGATAATTATGCTAGTGATGATGAAGACTCACACTCTGATTTAGATTTTACTATACTTTATACTTCAACTGTATCTCCAGATCCACTTACAATTAGTATTGATTCTGTAACTCATGTTCTAACAATAACTGAATCTAATGGTATTTGGACAGGAACTCAAGCAGTAACAATTAGAGTTGAAGATACAGATGGAAATAGAGATGAAGATTCTTTTACTGTAACTACTAGTGATGGAACTACTCTTAATAATGCTCCTACTTTTACTTCTTCAGTTATTACAAGTGCAACTGAAGATTCTCTATACACTTACAATATAATTACAGAAGATATTGATGGTGATAATTTAACAATTAGTTCTACTACATTACCTTCTTGGTTAATATTAACAGATAATGGAGATGGAACAGCAACATTAACAGGTATTCCATTAAATGGAGATGTTGGAGATAATAATGTTGTTTTAACTGTTACTGATGGAATAATTACTTCACCAATAGAACAATCATTCATAATTTCAGTTACAAATACTAATGACCCAACAAATTGGTTACCTCTTTCAGACCAGACAATAAATGAAGACACACCTGTTGGAACAATAGTTTATGCTAATATTGCAAGTAGAGTAAGTGATGATGATGGCCCAGTTATTATAAACATTGCATCAAGCAATACACATTTCACTGTAAATATGAATGGGAATGACTTAGTAATCACACAAATAAATAAAAACTGGTATGGATTTGAGACAATTACACTAGAAGCTAATGGAGTAACAGCAACTTTCAAACTTAATGTAAATCAATTAATAGATGACTGTATAGAGATTTGCTCTTATAGTACATGCTATACATACTGTGACTAAAATGGAAATGATAGCAAACAAAACAAAAGGCGGAATATATGAAGTAACAGCAAGTCCAATTGTAGATCTAAGTAAAGAGATTGATGATAGACAGACTTTAGTAAGAAGACCAAGATTCTTAGGTCTTGGACATAGACCCACAATCTATGTTCCAAATGATGGTGCTCCAGAAGTAAAAATGAGTAAATTAGGTTTATTTTTAGGAGGATTAACAGCAACTTTAGGTTTTGGTAGTGCTGCAGGGTGTGCAGGAACCAAATCACATACGAGATCACATATATCAGCACCTGAAGACCCTCTAGCTGATGGTGTAAGAAACCATAATAAAAATGAAGGAAAAGATAGTGAAGAATATCAAAAAGGAGTTAAAGAAAGAAAAAGTCAGACATCAAAAGATATTAATGATAATCTAAACATACAAGAAAGAGAAGCAATTGAATCTGATAATAAAGCTACAGAAGAGGGAATTAAACAAGCCTATGAAAATGCAAATAGAGCTCTAAAAAATAGAAAAGGGCTTTATAGATTATTTGGCTCTGATCAAGAAGAACCAGAATCAGGATTAACAGTTCCTTCAAGAAAATTAGTAATTCCTGATAATCTAGAGATATATGCTTTACAAAGAAGACCAGATAAAGGAAGTGAAAAGTCAAAAGTTAGTGGATTAGGTGGAAAACTTTCAGCACCAATAGGAAAAGGTTTTGATGCTTATATTAATCTTGAAAGAGATGAAAAAGATAAGAAAGTTGTAACACCAAGTGGAAATTTATCTTTAAGCTCTGATGGAAATACTTATGGTGCTGGAGTAGGTTTTGATATTATTGGAGAAAATGGCCTTATTAAAAGTGATTTATTTAGATTAAATGCTAATGCAGGTATATTCTATAGAGATGAATTAAACAAAATTAGAGGGGTTAATGGAATAAAAGTAATTGATGAAGATGATAAAATAGGATATTTTGGAGCAAGAACAGGGGTTACTGGTACCCTAAATTTAAGTGATAATACGGGTATTTTTGTGAAAGCAGGATATACAAGTGATAATATTTCAGGAAGATTAAAAGGAGCACATACAAGCCCAAACACTAAAGCAGCATATGATTTTGGTCTTGGATTTGTAGTTAGATTTGGAAAAGGAAAATAAAATGAGATTAATAAAAAAATTACTAATTGGAGGGGCTCTTTTAACAGCTACAACACTAGCAGGATGTGCAACAGCTAAAAAAGCTGTAGAACAACCAGAAACATATGAATCAAGAGATCCTAAAGCTATACTATATGATCATGAAGCAGGAATGAATGTTCTTAAAGGTAAGAGAGAAAAAGATGCTAAAGAAAATAGAGAAGAATTTCAAGGAGCGCTTAATAAATATGAACAAGAAACATATAATTTAGCTCAAAAGAAAATACAAGATCTTGAAGATTTATCAAGAAAAGTTAGAGAATATTTAGAATCTCAGAAAAAACAATAATTATATAATCACTTAACAATTATTTACTTCTTAATTTCTGATAAGCTTCAAAAGGCATTGAACATGATGCAAATCTAGAATTATTAATTTTTACAAATTCCTCTTCTAATTCTTCTACATTTTCTTCTCTTTTACTTACTAAACTAGAAAGAACATAATCTGAATATCTCATAACTTGCTTGCAAAAATCAACATAAATCTCCTTATCTCTAGAAAGCATTGCATCAGGAGGAACAACAGGATCTATTATTAATTTATGTAAATATCTTAAAGTATTATAGGCATATCTTTCTTTATTATTAAGATAAGGGTAACTAAATATTTTTCTAATATCCTTAATACTCCTTAGCACTCTTTGCCTAGCTTTCTCTCCTATATTATCTTCTTTTCTTTTAAAATAATCAAATAAACAATTTAATAGACTCATTTTGCAACTATTTCTAAAGCATCTCTATGCTTTAACTTATAATCCTTACCCAAAGCTCTTTTTGTCCTAGCATCTATTGCTTTTATAAAATTCTTACCAAAATCAGTGTGTAAAAAATATGCAAAATCTAAAGCAGTAGATTCAGGTGGAAGCAAGAAACAATCAGGCAAAATATTCCCCTTGCTATCTGCAAGTTTTCTAGCACCTGCAGGAAATATAGCAATATATTTCAATAAATCAAATACAGCTAAATTAAGTATCTCTTGAACCCCTGTTCCTTCATATACTTCTAAAACATCTTTTTTAATTCTATTCAAAGCTTGTTTTTGCTTTAGATTAATGACTACTGTCGATTCATCTGAGCTAGGAATCTCTGATTTCTTGCTATCATTTATATCCCCTTTAATCTCAAATTTATCATCTCCAGGAATATAATCAATCAATCCAGCTTTACTTGCCTCTCTCAAAGCTAACTCAGAATCAGCAGAGCATGGATAAATCATTAATTCAGGAAATTCCTCTTGTATTTTCTTAATATTTTGCTTAGCATCAGGATGGTCGCACTTATTAGCAGCTATAATCATAGGCTTGCTCTCATTTCTTAAAGAAGCAGCAAACTCCATTAATTGGTCTTCTGTCCAAGTACTCGCTCTCTTAGGTAAATTAGATTTTAATAATACTATTTTCACTTGGTCTTCATTTACTTTTAATCCAGAAAACTGCTTAGCAACTGCCTCTGCAAAATTAACATCCTCTATTTCAACTTTTCTAGCAAAACTCTTCCAAGCCTTAACAAGAATATTATAAAACCATTTATTTAATTCATCTTCTAAAAATTCAACATCATTACAGGGATTATAATTTTCAGTAGGCTTTCCTTCAACATCAGTAGTTCCAGATGCATCAATTATATGAATAAAAACATCTGCTTCTCTTAAATCATCTAAAAACTGGTTACCCAAACCCTTTCCTTCTGAGGCTCCTGGAACCAAACCAGCAACATCCATTAAATCAACAGGAACAAACCTGTGATGATTAATACAAAATCCATGATTGGGATTGCACTGAACACCAAATTCTTTATCAATACAATCAACTTTGACGTATCCTACCCCATGATTAGGTTTTATCGTAGTGAAAGGATAAGAAGCAATTTCAACTTCTGCTAAAGTTGCTGCCTTAAAGAACGTACTTTTGCCAACAGAAGGCTTTCCAACAAGTCCAATTAACATGTTTTTTAAGTAAATAGTAAGATATTTAAATGTAGCTTTCCCTCTATATTTCTCTAATTTGTAACCATTTTAGAGAGGTAAAAACCTTAAAATGGAAAGGCCAAAAATAGTCATAATAGACAGAGATAAAGAAGCAGGAGAAAAGACAAAAAAAGAAGTAGAAAAAGTTTCTAAGAGAATTGGTTTAGAGTTTGAAACCAGAAAATACTCAAGACTTTGTGATCTAAGCAAAGGCCATTTATATCTTATTAGAAGTATTCCAGAAATAAGAAAAGAGGAACCAATAGATAAAGCAGAAGCTATTGCAAGAAGGATTTCAGAACAAAATCCAAAATCAAGAAAAATCTTAATTCTAGGTCAAGAAGAACATGAAAAAACAGGTTCAGGAGAGTCTTATGAAACTCTTGAAAGTCTTCAAAAAAGAGAAGAAAGAGTAGGAAAATTATGGGATGGAGTAATCTTAAAAACTAAAGGAGGATTAGATATAAAAAAATTAGAACAAAATATCTCTAAAACAAGAGAAGAAGGCTCTTTTAGCACTCCAATTAATATAGGAATAATGGGATACGGAAGGTTTGGAAAAGGGAGTCTAAGAAAAGCACTCTCATCTTCTTTAGTTAAAGAGATAAACCTCTTTAGTGATCATTATAGTAAGAAAAATCCTGCAGGATATAAAGCAATAAAACATACTCATTTAACAGATAGAATAAATCTACACTATAATCCAGAAAGTCTAGTAAATACTGATTCAGATTTATTATTTGTAGCTACTGGTCTACCTTTTGAAGCAATAGGAACAAGAGAGGGTTTATTTAGAGGAACAGCAGAAAAAGTAGCTCCTTTATTTGATGCAGTAGTAAGAGAGAATTACAAAGGGCTAATAATCATAGGATCAAATCCAATTGAACCTTTATTAAGATTAGGACAAGAAATGGGAATAGATCCTAAACAACTTGTTGGAGAGTCTGTTACAGACACTGTTAGAACAAGAAAACTGCTATCAGAAAGATATATTACAGATGAGGAAATAAGTGAACAAGAGATACCTATATATGTTCTTGGAACTCATCAGCAACCAATTCCAATTCTATCTGAAATTAAAAAGAGATCAGATTTAGATTACTCTCAGGGATATTCAAGTTTTGATGAATTTAGAAAGGGTTTCATTAGAATATTAAGAAGATCTGGTAAAAGAGCTATGAGGGGATCTGAAAAATCAGGAGATATATATAGTGATGCTCCTAGAGGATTTATGGAGATGATAAAAGATATAACAAATTTAAGAAGAAGAGCAAAATCTTGCTGGAGTGTTTATGATTTTAATAATGGGCACTACTTTACAAATAGTCCAGTACAATTAGAATATCCTTCTCTAAGAGTATCCCCAACAAAGTTACTAGAGATAGATGATTGGGAAAAACAAGAATTAGAAAAGCAAAGAAATAAAAATTTTAAAATACAAAGAAAATTAGCAGGGAGGTTCTTAGAAAAATATGGAAGAAAGTAAGATAATAGAAACTCTTGAATCAATAGGATTGCATAAAAATGAGATAATTGTATATCTTGATTTGGTTAGTGTTGGAAGGTCTTCTGCACATGAGATATCTCATAGGACTAAAATTCATAGACCAAATGTTTATGATATTCTGGAGAAATTAGTAAAAAAAGGAATTGTAACACAGAGTATTGAGAATAATATAAAAGTATTTTATCCAGTCTCCCCTCAAAATTTACTTAACTACCTTAAACAAAAAGAGTTTGAATTAAAAAAAATAATTCCTGAAATAGAAAAGATGCATAGTATACCAAAAGAAAAAAGAAGAGTAACAATGTCTGAAGGAATAAGAGCCATAAGAAACATACTTGATGAATTCTTAGAAATAGGAGAACCAATTTATGTTTATGGTATTCCAAAAAGTGCAATAGAAGAACTTGGAGGATTCATAAACGATTTTCATAAAAGAAGAATTGACAAAAAAATAAAGATGAAACACATTTATAATAAAACTGCACTCAAAAGAATAAAAGACCTTAATCAACTAGATTATACAGAAGCAAGATACCTGCCATCTTTCTATGATACCAGAATAACAACTAATATCTGTGGGAACAAAGTAGTGTTATTCTTCTGGGAAAACCCACCTTGTGCTATTACAATAGAAAACTCTGCCATTGCTAATGCCTATAGAAGATACTTTGATATTATCTGGGAAGAAGCAAAAGTTGACTTTTAATTCTGACTTTTAGTTAAAGGATGAACTCCTTCATTTAATGCATACTTTCCACCTATTACGTGTTTACATAAAAGTTTTGGGCAACAGTATAATTTAAATCCTTTTTCTCTTAGTCTATTAAAAAAATAAATATCATCAGTAGGATTAATTTCTTTTGGGAAATCTTCTCTTCCATATCTTGCTCCTGAAGTAAATGCTTTTCTTGATAATAACAAACACCCCCCTGAGGGAGCAAATACCTCTACAAGGGGCTGTTGAAGTTCTTTTTTGTTTAAATGTCTCATAACATGCTCTATTTTTTCAGCATATTTTGGAAGTTTACCCTTTTCTTTTAACATATCAAATTCTTCTTGACTTATTGAACCATATGCCACAGGAAGAAGAACCATTTTTCCCCCTCTTCTAAAAGGACAATAGTACAATCCACTAACTACATCTTTATTAAAACTAATTAGTGTTTTTAATAAATGCCGAGGGACCATAACATCATTATCAAGCATTAAAATATAATCAAAGTCCTTTTCTATAACATAATCAAGAATTTTATTCCTACTACTAATCAATCTCTTCATATTTTCTTTTTCTTTTGTATTATCATATATAACTTTGATATCAGGAAAAATCTTTCTAATTTTTCTAAAAAATCCTTTAGTTCTTGTATTATCAAAAATTGCAATTTTATGGTTTTCATAGTCTAAATCCCTTAATTTCTCTATAAATTCCTTAAAACAATAAGCCATTCCTTCATAAGTAGGACAAGCAATTAACACTCTTTCCATTAAAATACAGACTAAATTTTTATATAAAAATATATGCTTTTAATTCTGACTTTTAGCATTTTTAAGTAAAAACCCTATTTTGTTTAAAAAAAGACTACACCTCTTTAAATATAATTTAAGCTTCTTTTAAGCATGGTAAGAGTAACATCCCTTTGCACAGACTGTGTCCAGGTAATGACAAATCCAATATGCCCTAATTGCTTTACAAAGCATATCACTTATTGGCTAAGAGATAAGAATTTAAGTCAAAAAGAGACAATAGAAATTGTAAGAGCATTAAAGATTATTATAAATGAAGCAGAAGAATCCCCAGCTAATACCTTATGTATTGTATGCGGGGAGAAAAAAGTGAATCTCTGTACTTATTGTTTTACAAATAAGGTCAGAAGAGTACTAGAAAGAAATCTTAGAAATAAAGAGGTATTAAAGGAATTTGAAGAAGATTTTAATACAATTATCTGGAGAGTATAAAGACTAAAACTGCTTTAAGATTAATAATTCTAGTTAGTACTATCCTTCACAAAACCTTTAAATAGAATATTAATTCTAAAAATATATGAGCCTGTAGCTCAGTCTGGTTAGAGCACCAGTCTTATATGACTGTAATTCGCTATAGGATTACTGAATCTTTTAGATTCAATCTAAGAGAGCTGGGGGTCCACAGTTCAAATCTGTGCAGGCTCATACCAATGTATCTATGATGACATTGGAATTGACGAGATTTTAATCTCAGTCTTTTGAAAGGAGGTAAAAATGGTAGGAGAAGAAATAGCTTTAACAGGAATAATACAGATGTTAATAGCTTTTGCAATATTTATATTACTCATTGTAGTAGGAATCTATGTTTACTTAAGCTTCGCATTCATGGCAGTGGGCAAAAAAACAAAAGATTCTGCACCAGGATTAGCTTGGATTCCAGGAATTGGGCCAAGATTAATTGCATTTAGAGCTTCAGGAATGCATTGGTGGCCTTGGTTGCTATTAATAACTATATTTATACCTATTATTAGTTTCTTTGGTATACTCACTTTTGTTGTAATGAGCATAATCTGGGAATGGAAAATGTTTGAGAAGATAAATAAACCTGGATGGTGGGCAATTTTAAGAATAATTCCAATATTGAATCTAGTAATAATAGGTGTTGCTGCTTGGAGTAAGAAAAAATAATTTTTATTTTATTTTTTATTTCTTGATTCTAGCTTTGCATATAGCATAAGGATTTGATTTCTTTTTCTTTCCTGTAGATTTATCTACATAGTCTTTTGCAACTTCACCTTTTTCTATTTTTTCTTCTACATCTTCAACACATCTATCAAGTTTTTCTGGCATAAAACAATATAGAAAGCAACCTTTAAAAACTAAATTCTTTTTTAGATTCTAGCAGTGAGCCCCCATAGTACAGAGGCCAAGTATGCTGCCCTTTCATTTGGCTTTTCATTAGAAAAGACGAATGAGTTAAATCTCATTAGAGATTTTGTCTCAAGGTAAAAACAAGAAGTTAGGCAGTGACCCGGGTTCGAATCCCGGTGGGGGCGTTGAATTTTAGTTCAACGACGTTCACGAAAATCTTTGATTTTCAGTGTGGGGGGCATTTATTTTAATAAATTTATTCAAGCATAACTCTTAATTTTTGTAAAGCACTCTCTTCAAGAGATCTAACCTGAGAATAATTCTTTCTAGTCATTTTCATCACAGTCTCGTAAGGAAGAGATTCATAGTACCTAGATAATATAACTTGTCTTTCTAATGAATTAAGTCCATCTACAAATCTTATAAATTCACGTTTTTCAGCAATTTCTGCAGGAGACTGAGAAATAACTTGCTGATTATCTTCTGCTAGTTCAAATCCTACTCTTACAGGTTCTTTTTTTTTCATAGGAAGTCTAAAATATCCTTTAGCCCTATTATTCATAGCACTATTAGCATAGTTTCTAAAATTTTTCACATAAGAACATCTTTGAGTAGAATTCATTAACCCATCAATTACTTCATCAAATAAATAAGGAAAATCATTTATATCCTTCCCAACATAATTTAATGCTATAGTCATTGCTGGTTCTAAATATTTAACTATTAATTTATTTCTTGCTTTAAGTTTTTCTTCAGGAGTATGGCCATTTGAAAGAATTTCTATTAATTCCTGCTCATCTTCTCTTGACAATGGTCTAATTGCTCTAATTTCTTTTAAAGAGATGCTAAATGGGTCAATCATATTATTTCTAAATTATTCTTGTTATATATAAAACTTGTTAGAAGATTTAAGCTCTAATTATTCCATTACTAATTACTATATAAATTCTTAAAAAGAGTAGATTTTTGTTCTAATTATGGGAAATAGTGTTTCATATGAAGATACAGGTTTCTTATTAAGGAAAAGTAAAAATACAATTGTAGGATACAGTACTCAAGAAAAAGGGAGAATATATGTGCCAAAAGATGGAGGGGTTCCTTATCCTGAAGGTATGATTAATGTATTAAAATACAGGATGAAAACTGAGGGTAAAAAAACTAATTCTCCAAATTTGGACAGGAAAAAAGCAGCAGAAGAAGAAATAAAAGAAATAAAAGAACATTATATGGTAATTATAGGGGGGACATCTTGTGAGGATTTTATTGAATATATTGATTCTATTAGAAAAAGTTCAGGAATAAGAGAAACTACAGAAAAAGGCCTTTCTAAAAAGGTCTTAGATACAGAAGAAATACCAGAACCTCTACAGGAACCAATTATTGAAAAAGAATCTGAAACAACAGTATATCAACCAAAAGCAGAATATGAAGAAGCTGAATCAAAACCTAAAAAGAAAACAACAGAAGAATTAGTAAAAAATCCTCATTTAACTGATAGAGAATTAAGTATGCCTCTAGATAATTTAGTAGATTTAACTCTGAGAAAAATTTATGAAGTAAAAAAGAGAATTAAAAAGAATCCAACATCTGAAAGACAAGAAGAATTAAAAAACCTAGAAATGAAATATAGATCTATATACTCACCTTGGAAAACAGGGGTTTTTAAATAAAAAATAATTCTAAAATATATCCTTAACAATAATAATCCTTAAAAAAAGCCCTTTCTATTTTATAAATATGAGTGAAAGAGTATCTGGAATTCTAGAAAAATCTGAGGGATATAAAGATTTGAATAATCCAGTAATTTTAACTGGTGGAGATTTGGGGATTTATTTTATTAATACAGAAAAAACAGTTGGAGATAATGGAGAATGGAAAAAATATGGCGATAATCCTCAAAGAATGATTCAACATGCAATAAAAATGATGGACCAGAATCCTGATTTTAAAGAAGTTATTGAAATTTTAACAGAAAAAGCTAAAGATACGAAGCCTTTCAATGTTATATCAGGAGGCCAAAGAAGAGATTGGTTATTTTCTGGACCTGTTGCACAAATATACGATGTACCAAATGTTGTTCTATATAAAGATGGAAGGGCTTTATTATTATCTCCAGATGCACAAAAAGTTTTAGATTTTGGAAAATATAATACTGGAAATTTGACTGCTCTGCATATTTCAGATTTAATTACAAGAGGAAGTAGTGCTTATGACCCAAGAAATGAACCACCAACTGGCTGGATTCCAATGCTAAGAGAAAGGGCTATTAAAGTTGAAGATTTAATTGGTGTTGTTGATAGATTACAGGGTGGAAGAGAAATTCTTGAAAAAGCCGGTGTAAATTTACACACTTTGGTTGATATTAATGAAGATTTCATGGATAAGCATTCTAAACAACCAGAAGTTGGAAAAGCTTATTTAAGAGATCCAAAAGCATGGAGTGAATATTATATCAGAACACATGGTATAGAAGCCTTAGTTGGAACATTTAATCCTGATGGTGGAAAATTAGATAGAGCTAGAAAATTCTTAAGACACTATGATGATGCATTAAGAGAAAGCATGGGACAAAA
>CAZRQO010000011.1:0-13610 GCA_964602425.1 Candidatus Woesearchaeota archaeon
AAAGATTTCTAAAAAAAAGGTGGGTTAAAACCGAAATTCTAACCCAGTTGTTTGACCGAAGTCAAACAGTGGAAGTAAAGAACCGAAGCTCAAAACTTCCGCATCTGACCGAAGTCAGACAAAATAGCTTTGTTTTAAGGGTTTTTAAGTCTTTCTTATCACATAATAAATGTAACATATTAGTATTAGTTATTGTTTAGTAGTAACATATTAGTAAGTTTTATAAAGAAAACTTGGTTCTAATTTTTGAGATAAAATGCAAGAATATAAAGAAAAAGAAGAAACAAGGGACATTAATAGACTAATGCCAGATGAAGAAAAATATGGTTTTCCTACAGAAGCAACACCAGTGCCAACACCCTCACAATTAGAAATAGAGGCTATTAAAGGAGATCCACATCCATTACAATTAGAAAAAGGAGTTAATGGAGATGATGGTACGAGAATTTTATATGAAAATGGAGAGACTGCTAAACCGGTTTATGAAGAACTTGAAAGAGACATGGATTTTGCTAAAGCTTTAGAAGCACTTGACAAAGTTTCAGAAAAAAAATCAAGAAGACTTTCAAATGATGAGCCATCAGGAGAGTATAAAGAAGATAGAATTTATACTTGGTGGAAACAAGATTCTTCTAATGAAGAATGGGAAATAATTGGAAGCAGACCTAGAGAACTTTGGGTTAGATTAGATTTTGAAGATATGGCTGATATAGATGCTGAAAAGATTATTTATGGAGGAAAAGAATTTCACAAATTTGCTTTTTTTGAGTATGATTATAATGGTGAATCTGGTTTTAGAGGAAGGTGCAAAAGAGATGATAGAATTAGAGTTAATAAATACTCATTAACTCCAAATGCAGAAAAAGAAGTAGTAGAGGGGGTTCTGGGTGAAGAAGAAATGAGAATATTAGAAAGAGAAAAAAAAGAAAAAAGAAAGAGAAAAGAAGAATCAAATCAATTAACAATAAGAACTCCTACCCCTAGATTTCCTCAAAAACAATAAAAAGCCTAATTTTTATTAATTATAATGATAAAGACAATACAAGAATTAAATGAAAAATATGATTTAGAATTAGATAGAATTATTTCTAATATAAAAAAGAACAATGCTAAATTAGTTTTGCTTCAATTTCCAGATGGACTTAAACCTTATGCAACTGCAGTTGTTGATTATCTTGAAGAAAAAACAAAGGCAGAATTCTTAATTTGGATGGAGAGTTGTTTTGGAGCTTGTGATACTCCTATTGGTTTAGAAAAAATTAAACCAAAAATAGATATGCTTATTCAATTTGGACATAGTTCAATGATGCCGAATTATTAACCCCAGATTTTAGGATAAGTTTTAGGAGATACTCCTTGTCTATATTTTTGCATTTCTACCTCTGCTTCTTTTAACATTATTTCTCCTAATTCAGATTTATATTCATCTAGATATATAACTTTCTTAATTTCTTTTTGAATTATTACTTTGGAACAATCATTACAAGGATAATTTGTTGCATACATTGTTGCTCCTTCTATTGAACGTTTACTATTTAGTATTGCATTATGTTCTGCATGAAGAGCAAAGCATAATTCTAATCTCTCTCCAGATGGTATATCTCTTTTTCTTCTTTCACAACCCCCTCTTTCTTCACAATGTTTAACTCCTCTTGGAGCTCCATTATAACCTTGGGATATTAGAGTATTATCTTTATCTACTAGCACTGCTCCTGTATGCCTGCTAAGACAAGTTGATCTATTTGACCATTCTACTGCTTGTCTCATAAATATTTCATCAAAGGTTGGTCTTCTTTTATTATCTTCAAATAAATTAAGAAATCCAGCTTTTCCTTCAAGAAATTCTGTTTTAGCTATTCCTTTATTTTCATGATTATTCCAAAAGAAATAATCTGCTTGTTGCATACAAGCACTTATATTTTGTTTAGCAGGATCATCTGATGCCATTTCTCTTTTATCATGCTCTTTGAATTCTTCAAAACTTATATTATCTGTAGAACTTCCTACTTTTTGCGCTCTATCATATCTTGATTCTAAAGGGGCATCAATTGCAATAAGATAAAAATTTCCTTTTGCTCTTAAGGCATCAATTTCTCCAAGAGTTCTAAGACTTTCTATTACTGAGTTTCCTTGTTTTTTTTGAGCTTCTTCAAACATTTTCTCTGCAATATAACTTGGCCCATATTGTGCTCTTAATCTATTAGCAAGCTCAACCATCTCATCTCTATTTTTAGCTCCTCTTTCCTCTAAAAATCTTCTAAAAGAATAATGTTCAAAACCTCTCTCTTGAAGCGCATTAACAAGAGTTCCTTTTCCAGAACGTATTGTTCCTGTAATTCCTACAATCATTATAAGAAGAAGATAAAATCTTTTTTAAGGATTTATTTGATTTATTATAACCATCCCATTAATAGGAATAATCCTACTAAGAACAATAAGATTCCTGCAACTAAGTGGAGTTTTCTAATGTTTCTTTCTTTCCATCCATTAATATCTTCTACTCTAGAAAATCCATAATAAACCATACTAACAATTATTATCATTGGAATAACAAAAAGGAAATTATAATATAAAAGCCAAGGAAATGCTTTTAAGAATCCTAATTCAGAGAGTAATCCAGAAGCAATTACATATGGGCCAATTGTACAAGGTAGTAAGAATAAAGTTACTAAAAATCCAATAATAAAAGCTCCTAGAGGAGAAGTCATTTTACTTATAATTAGTTTAGCATATGGACGCATTTTCATTGGCATTTCTGTTGATATGCCCCCTGGTTTGTAACTGAAATAGTCTCTTATATTCAGTGCTCCAATTATCATTGCTAAAATAGCAAGTCCATTAAAAAGATAAAATGCATTATCTCTTAAAAAATCTGCAAAAATCTTAAAGAAATGAATTATTATTGCACCATAAAATAAATACCCAATAAAAACAGCTAAAATAAATCCAATTCCTGCATAAAGGACTCTTTTTCTTTTTTCTGGATTATGAATTAGTATAGTTACTAAAACCATTGTTAAAACAGCAATAGCACACGGGTTAACAGAATCAGCTAATGCAAGAGAAGTTATTCTAATAAAATTTACTCCGTCAAAAAGTGGCATTTTAACATCCTGTAAGTTCTTTTAATTGTTCAATGCTTCTAGCTCCTAAATATTCTTGATTATTGATTATCCATGTTGGGGTTCCTTTAATTCCTAAACATTTTTCTTGATCTATCCAACAATCTATAAAATTAAGATATTTATAATTCTCTCCAAATAGCTTTTCTTGGTATTCGCAGGCATGACATCCTTTTTGTGTATAAAGAAGAGAATTTTCTCCAATACATTTAACAATTTCTTCTGAAGTATCTGGATGAGATCTAGTTAAAACAAGTGCTGCTAATATAATTACTGCTAAAACTATAATTAGTGTTACTATGCTTCTCTTTTTCATTTTTGTTTTAAAGAGTTTCTTGTCCTTGCTCTTGTTCTGGTTGAGATGGAGCTTCTGGCTCTTGTTTCATCTCTTCTTCTGATACTGAGTTAATCATCTCTTTGAACTTTGGAAATTCAGCTGCTGGAATCCTTACTCCTGCTTTTGTAAAACCTGTATATCTTTCAGATGTAACAAATTCTCTTACTGTTAATCCTCGTCTACCACCAAAGTCATCAATTCTAACTACAATATCAGTTGTATCATTCTTGCTTATCTTACCAATATCTTTTTCCATGATTGTTATTTGTTTATTTATTTTATAAATATTTGTGATTTAAAGAATACTTGCTTTGATAATCTTTACTTCTTCTAAAGGTTTATCACTTACATCAGTAGAGACTTTTGCAATCTTATCAATAATATCCATTCCTTTAGTTACTTCTCCAAAAGCAGGGTGTTTAGAATCTAAGAAATTATTATCTACAAGATTTATGAAGAATTGACTTCCTCCTGTATTAGGGCCTGCATTTGCCATTGAAATTGTTCCCCTGTTGTTTTTATTGCCTCCTTTATGAGTAAATTCATCTTCAATAGTATAACCAGGACCGCCCATTCCTGTTCCTTGTGGGTCTCCTCCTTGAATCATAAATTCATTAATAATTCTATGAAAAATAATTCCATCATAAAATCCTTGTTCAACAAGTTTCTTAAAATTACCAGTAGTTATAGGCATATCATCATATAGAGTAATTATAATATCTCCATGTTTTGTTTCAAGTTTAACTTGTGTTTGTGTATTTGGCATTTTATATATAAATCCTATAATAATTAAGATGAGAAATAATACCATTATAAATATTGTCTTTTTCTTCATTTTTATAAGAATTATTATTTATTTTTAAAGTTGTTGAATGGGGATTTAATTTTCCTACTAAATATCTAGTGACATCCAAATACAAATTTCTTTTCCATTATTTGAATAATATCTATCATTATATCCACATTTCCTAAATCCTAACTTTTCATAAAGTTTTTTTACTGGATTTAAAGAAGGGGTTTCTGCTATTAAACACCTATATTTACTTTTCTTAACTCTTTTTATTAAGAAATTAATTAACTTTAGACTTAAGCCTTTTTTTCGGTATGCTGGTTTAATAAAAATATCTATAATTTGTATTGTATTATTCCATTTGTAATATGTTAACCCAGTAAATCCAATGATGTTCTTTTTATCTAATAATAAAAAAACTTTTTCATCTTTAGAGTTTAATATCCCCTTCCAATTTCTATCTAATTCAAACTTATATTTTTTACATATTTTTTTTATTGTAGGTAAATCCTTTATATTTGCTTTCCTTATTTCCATAGAAATAAGAATTATTTTTGATTTTTAAATCTTTATAGATTTACTTAGATTTTTCCTTAAAAAGTTCAGATAAAACAGCTTTATGGTCACAATAATATCTAGGTACCCCTTTTTTATTATTTATTGTAACCTCATAAATTTTAAACTTAGATGTAACTAAAATAGTTGGGGTTAACTCAAATAATTTAAAGCGATATGAATCATCAAGTGATTCCCTTGTCAATGGCCCTCCCTGTATAATTTTTTTAAGGTCTCTTTGAGATATTTCAACATCATATTCTTTTTTTAAATATTCACATGCTTCTTTTATATCAAACTGATTAGGAGGAGGAGAAGGATTCTCTTCGTATTTTCTAGAAGTTTTTGGAACTTTTGAGGATAATTTTCCCTTTTTTAGTTCTCTTTCTAATTTTCCTTGTTTTGGAATAATACCTCTTTTTGTTATTTTACTTAACTGTCTTTTAATTTCTTTTCTAAAAAGACTCTTATCAATAGTATTATAAAAAATACCTAATCTACCTTTACCATCATAATGACTTGTTTTTGTATTTAAGCTTGATGTTCCAATATGTTGCATAACCTCCTTTGCAATTATTTCTTTTTCTTCTGTAGTTTTATCAGAAGACACTAACTCCATAATAAATCCTCTTAAATGTTTTTTAACCATTTTTATAGATTTTCTCTTACATACTTATAAACTTCTTCATGAATATCTTCTATCTTTCTTTGATTTATTCCATCAGGAGCACAATTAATTATTTTCCATTTAAATCTTTCTGCTAAGTATAGATAACACTTCTCTGCCCCAAGTAAATGTTCTGGATTTGATTCATGTCCATCTGGTTTTTCTAACATTTTTTCTCCTCTTTTTCTTCCTATGTGGTGAGGAGTATAAAGAAGCAGAGTTATATCTGGTTTAGGTAATTCAAGTTCATTATAACCTACATTATAAACATAATTAACAAGTCTTTCTCTTTCTTCAGGAGTTTTTGCTTTTCCTCCTTGATGGCCCATACTTGAAGTAAGATATCTATCTAAAGCTAGATTATCCCCAGAAGCGATTATTTCTTCTATTTCTTCTAAAGCATCACCTTGATCTGCAAGAAAATAAAGTGTTGCTATTTTAGGTTTAACAGAGTGAGCATCCCCTAACCAGCCAGTATCCCCTTTCCATAAAACTCCTGGCCTTGGCCCCTCTTTTCCAAGATAACACTGTCCAATAATTCTTCCTGTGGGAGCATCATACCTAGGGAAGTGCATTTTTTGAGTTGGCATTCCTTCTTTTGTAAGTCTTTTAGAAAGTAAATCAGTTTGTGTTTTTTTACCTGATCTATCAGTGCCTTCAATTAGAATTATTTTACCTCTTTTTTGTTCCATAAAAAAGATAGAACCTTTTTACTTATAAAATAATATGTAAAGAAAAATATATTTTAATCCTTCATCTCAATCTTAATATTCACACTCTTTGGAATTCTCATCCTCATAATGTGATGAAGAATTTTCTCATTTGCTGGAAGATCAATTAATCTTTTATGAATTCTCATTTCAAATCTATCAAAAGTAGCTGTTCCGTCTCCGCAAGGAGATTTCCTTGTGGTTACTTTGAGTTTTTTTGTTGGAAGTGGAACTGGTCCGCTAATTGCTATTCCTGCACTCTTTGCTAAATCCTTGATTGAGTTGCAGATTTCATTCAACATATTTATATCAATGCTATTTAGCTTGATTCTTACTCTTGGCATAGGATTAAATTTCAAGAATAGTTTAAAAACCTTTTTATATATATAATTATTGATAATAAAAGAAACAAAAAAAGAGTATGGAACCTATATTTATTCATTTAGCAATTATTTTGTTAATAGCATTTATTGTATCTTATATAATTAGAGCATTTAATCAACCACTTATTATTGGATATATTATTGCAGGTGTTATTATTAGTCCTTTTGTTTTAAGATTAGGGGTTTCAGTTGATATTATTACAATTTTTTCTGATTTTGGTATAGCGTTTCTGTTGTTTATGGTTGGATTACATTTAAATCCTAAAGTCATTAAAGAGATTGGAGCTTCTTCATTGTTTGTTGGTCTTGCACAGATAATTATTACTTTTGGAGTTACTTTTTTAGTTGCATTTCAGCTACTTGGATTTGATATTGTTACTTCTTGTTATATTGGTATTGCTCTAGCATTTAGTAGTACTATTATAATTATGAAAATTCTTTCAGACCAGAAACAATTAGATTCTCTTTATGGGAAAATGTCTATTGGTATTTTAATTATTCAAGATTTAGTAGCTATAGGGGTCTTGATGTTTATTTCTTCTATGGCAAATGGAACTAATCTAGCTAGCTTTGCTGTTCAAGGATTACTAATGGGAGCAGGAATGATTTTAGTTTTATTCTTAGTTGGGATATTTGTATTGCCAGGTATAATTAAAGGAGTTGCTAAATCACAGGAATTATTATTTTTATTCTCAATTATGTGGGCTTTTTTAATAGCAGCTTTATTTGCATGGAGAGGATTCTCAATTGAGATAGGAGCTTTACTTGCAGGTGTTGTTTTATCTATTTCTCCTTATAGTACAGAGATAAGTTCTAAAATACGTCCTCTGAGAGATTTTTTCTTAATAATATTCTTTATAATTCTAGGATTAAATATACAAATAAATAATATTGGAACTATTCTTACTGCTGCAATAATCTTATCAATTATTGCTCTTGCAATTAAACCAGTAATTATTATGTTTTTTATGGCTTTGTTTGGATATACTAAAAGAACTAATTTCCTTACAGGGACTTCTCTGGCCCAGATATCTGAATTTTCTATTATTATAGTTGCTTTAGGAGTAGCTATGGGCCATATTGGTGGAGAAATACTTTCTACTATAACCCTTACACTAATTATTACAATAGCTTTATCTACTTATTTTATAATTTATTCAAATAAATTTTATGATTTATTATCTAGATTTGCTTCATTATTTGAAAGAAATGGTATAAAAAGGGAGAGAAGAATTAGAAAACATTATGATGCTATTCTTTTTGGTTATAATAGAATTGGTTTTGATATGTTAAGGGCATTTAAAAAAATAAAAAAGAAGTATCTAGTTGTAGACTTTAATCCAGATACTATTGCAGATTTAAGTAAGATGAGAATCCCTTGTTTATATGGGGATGTTTATGATCCTGATTTACTAGATGAACTTCCATTAGATAAGATTGAATTAGCTGTCTCAACTGTTCCAGATTATGAAACAAATGTTTTATTAGTTGATAGTATAAGAACTATTAATCCAAGTGCAATTATAATTGCAAGAGCTCATTTAATTAAAGATGCTTTGGATTTATATAAAAGAGGTGCAAGTTATGTTTTAACTCCTCACTTTTTAGGAGGAGAGTATCTCGCTAAAATGGTTGGGGAATTAAAATTAAAAGATAATGCTTATGCTGACGAGAGAAAAAAACATATTAAGATGCTTCAAGAAAGATATGAAAAAGGGCATGAGCATCCTAAGGTAGAGAAGAATTAAAGTGAAAACCTTATTTAAAATTAGAAAATTTTTCTTTTTTAAGTAATTCTTTAATTTCAGTTCTTATATCTTTGACATCTTTATCTGTAAGGGGTTTTAGTTTTTCATAGAATTCAGGTTTTTCTTTAATATGAGGGAAATAAAGTGCTTGCCCGTATTTTTGTATTTTAGCCCTTTTTGCTCGGCCATATAAATGAATATGTAGAAATGGACCCTTTGGCTCGAAAACCCCCCAGTTCCCATTTTCTTGATAATTTATTCTTCCTATATTAACACCATGTTCATTCATAACTTTAGTCATGGCTTGACCCACAACTATGGTGAGTCGCATTAATTCAATAGCTTGTTTTGGAGAAAGATTTTGTCTATCAGTCATCCTAGTTTTTGGAGATATAATAATATGGCCCCCATCATTTCTATCAACATGAGGTTTTTCATGTGCTTGAACTATGAAATTTTCTGATTTATATATAGTTGCCATCTACCTATAATTCTTCTTCTTCTTTAATAACTTTATTTCCTATTTGAAAAATAGAGAAAATAAAATCAAAAAATCTAAGAATAATTTCTAAAAATATTATAAATACTAGATATATTCCTAGGTCTCCAAATAAACCTGGAATCTCTGCAAAAGTTCCTAGAATTCTTGTTACTGAAAAAAATTGTGGATTAAGTAAAGAAGTTGCTAGTAAAGTTAATGGAACTATCTTAGCTACGTCTTCTGCCAAATTTTTATTGGAGTAAGAGATTATCCTAATAGCAGCTATCATTAATCCAGAGATAATAATAATTGTTCCAGCAGGAATTGATTCTGTTATTGCTATTAAAAGTATCGTTAAAACACTAAACCACAAAAAGATTATAAAAGGAGATACTAGTATATACTCAACAAGATAGAGAATTCCTGCAATAAATTTTGTGACAAATGGATGTTTAGTTTTATTATATTTATTAAGGTCTAACCCAAGAATATCTTTCTTTGAAATTGATTTATAGAATTTCCAGACAACAAATCCATAAAAAACAATTACTAATGCTATTACAAAAAAGGCAATGAATTTTTGTAGAAATGGGGGGAGTAGTCCAATAAGGGAATTATATAATAGAGTCAAGGTATCCCCAATAGTTTTAAACACCTCTGCCATAAAATGTGTTAGTAATTATTATTTTTAAATGTTTCAATTAAATTTAAATACAATATTTTATTCTATAAACTATGATAGATATAAAATTGCTTAGAGAAAATCCCAAATTAGTTAAAGAAAATATTAAAAAGAAATTTCAGAATGAGAAACTCCCTTTAGTAGATAAAGTTATAGAATTAGATAATAAATGGAGAAAATTAAAATATGATGAAGATCAATTAAGAAAAAATAGAAATGTTATTTCTTTAAAAATTAATGAACTTAAGAAAAAAGGAAAAGGTGCTAAAAAAGAACTTTTAGAAGCAAAAAAGATTCCTGATAAAATTAGTAAAATAGAGAGAAAAAGAAAGAAAATTGCATTAGAGATTAGAAATATTATGTATAAAATTCCAAATATTATTCATAAATCAGTTCCAATTGGAAAAGATGAATCTAAAAATGTTGTAATAAAGAGCTTTGGAAAACCAAAAAAATTTGCATTTCCAGTTAAGAGTCATGTTGAACTTGGAGAAAAATTAGGAATGTTGGATTTTGACACTTCAGCTAAAACTTCTGGAACTGGTTTTTACTATCTTAAAGGAGACTTAGCGCTTCTTAATATGGCTTTAATTAATTTTGCTAGAGATTATATGATTAAAAAAGGATTTGAATATGTTGAACCTCCTTTAATGATAAGAGAAGAGATTCTGAAGGGGGTTTATTCAAATGAAGAGATTGAACAAATGTCTTATAAAATAGAGGGAAAAGATTTATTCTTAATTGCTACATCTGAACATCCTTTAATTGGGCAGTTTATTAATACAATTATTCTAGGAAAAAATCTTCCTTTATTACAAACAAGTTACTCTATGTGTTTTAGAAAAGAGATTGGAGGCCAGGGTATTGATGAAAAGGGAATTTATAGAACTCATCAGTTTAATAAACAAGAGATGATTGTTATTTGCAATCCTGAAAACTCTTATATTTGGTATGATAAGATGCTGAATATGTCTATTGATATCTTTAAAGCTTTAGAGATTCCTTTTAGAATTTTAGAATTATGTTCTGGAGATTTATCTGATTTAAAAGCAAAGTCTTGTGATTTAGAGATCTGGAGGCCAAGACAAAAAGGATATTGTGAAGCAACTTCTTTAACAAATATGGAAGAAGCTCAAGCAAGAAGACTAAATATTAAAATTGAACACCAAGGTAAGAGATATTTTGCACATACCCTTAATAGTACTGTTATTGCAACATCAAGAGCATTGATTGCAATTATGGAGAATAACCAGAATAAAGATGGAAGTATTAATATTCCTAAGGTATTATGGCCTTATATGAATGGCAAGAAAAAGATTGGAAAATAATTATTTTTTATAAAGAACCTGATTTCTTCCTGTTTCTTTAGCTCTATAAAGAAATTCATCTGCTTTATTTAGGATTGTTTTTTCTTTTATTCTTTTCTTTCCTTTAACTTCTGCTAGACCTATACTTATTGTAACTTTTTTAAGAGGCATTTTATCTCTTCCTAAAAATTTTGTTTCCTCTACTATCTTTCTTATCCTTTCACAAACTGCTGCTGCATCTTGTATATAGGTCTCAGGAAAAACTATAATAAATTCTTCTCCTCCAAATCTTCCTACTTCATCATATTTTCTAACTGTTTCATGGAGAATTCTTCCAAATCTCTTAAGTAAATTATCTCCTGCAACATGACCATTTGAGTCATTATACTTCTTAAAAAAATCTAAATCTAAAATAGCTACTGTGGTTGGATGACCATATCTCTCTGATCTCATTAATTCTTGTCTTAAATGAAATAAGATTGCTTTTTTATTATATAACTGAGTTAAATGGTCTATTAGAGCATCTCTTCTTTCTACTAAATATCTCTTTGTTGTATACCATAGTGCTCCGAGCAAAGAAAAAACAGCAATCATAAAAGTAATTAATTGGGCTAGAAAAATAAAAGTTGCTTCACTTAGATTATTTCTTATTGAAGTTAAAAGTCCTATTTCATTAGTAAATGTCTCTTGTATTATACTTATAGAAGTCCTAATGGCATTTATTTGGGTTGTAAAAGAAAGGAATAAATATACTCCTAAAAATATCACAAAAATCAGGAAAAAGATAATAATTCCTCTGTTTAATCTTCTCACAAAATCTCTTTTTAACATGTTGCAATAAAGCAGAAGTTATTTTTAAAAGTATTCAAAAATAGATACTTTTTTAAATTCTAATATAATTGAAAATCTATGACAAACAAAATTGATAAGACAATAGAGAATTATTTTAAGTTTAGCTGTGCTTATCAAGTTTTTAGTGCATGAATTCTATAATCCCTAGGGGGAGTAGTATGCAAAATAGATTAAATATTTCTACTGATACTATGATTTCTATACAAGATTTATCTAAGGCTTTTGAAAGAGACAATTTGTTTGAAAATATTAATTTAGTAATCCATGCAAAAGACAAAATAGCTTTTGTTGGAAAAAATGGCTCTGGAAAAACAACATTTTTCAATTGTATAGCTGGTAAAGAAAGTTTTAATGGAAGAATCCTTATCCCAGATATAAAAATAAGTCTAATGGAACAAGAAAAGAATTTTTCTAATTTAAATAAGACTTTTGAAGAATACTTAAAAGATAAAGATAAAAAATTAGAGAAAAGAAGAAAAGAACTAGAAAGACAAATAGGGGATCCTGAATCATATGAAAATGAAGAAAAATTTAATTCTTTACTTGATGAGTATAATTTGTTATTAACAGACCCTTCTTTTAATATGGAAAAAGGAAGTACAAGAAAAATACTCAAAGAATTAAAAATGAATAAAAAGAATTTGAACCAAAAAATTAAAAATCTTAGCGGAGGCCAGAAAACTAAATTAAGACTAGCAGAATGTTTATCAAAAAAAGCAGATATTTATTTATTAGATGAACCTACAAATAATCTTGATTTAAGTACAAGAGAATGGCTTGAAAAATATGTTAATGAAAATATAGAAACACTAATTGTTATCTCCCATGATAGGTATTTTTTAAATAAGATAGTTGAAAAAGTATGGGATTTAGAGGATAAGACAATTAAAGAATGGTCTTATAGATTTAGCGAGTATCTTGAAAGAAAAAAGAAATACATAGAAAATTTAGAAAAAAAGTATAAAGATGCTATGAAGAAGAAAAAACAAATGTTGGAATCTGCTAAAGAAAAAAGACAATGGGCCTCAAAATGTGGAAATAAAACAAAAAGGATAATTGCGGATAGACTTGAAAGGGACGCAAAAAAATTAGATGAAATTACAAATCCATTTAATTTCATAAAGGAGATTAAGATGGACTTTAATAGCAAAAAGTTACACAATTGCACTATCTTTAGATTAGAAGGTGTTGAGAGAAAGTTTGATAAAGTCCTGTTTAAAGATGTGAACCAGGAAATAAACTTTGGAGAAAAAGTCTGTATTGTCGGAGAAAATGGAACTGGGAAGACTACTCTTTTAAAGATGTTAGTTGGAGAGATTGAGCCTTCAAAAGGAGATTTGTATATAAGAAAAGATGTTAAAATAGGTTATTTTGACCAGGAATTAAAAGGAATAGATAGAGAAAAAACAGTAATGCAGTTTTTTGTAGAGGAAACTAAAAAAGATGAGGAGCAATTAATATCTATTCTTTTAAAATATGGTTTTGAAAAAGAAAGCTTTCAGAAGAAAATAAAACATCTTTCTGGGGGAGAAAAAGGAAGATTAAATATTTTAAGAATAGCTTTAGAGAAAAACAATATTTTGGTGTTAGACGAACCCACAAATAACTTAGATCTCTATTTGATAGAATCCTTAGAAAATGCACTTAAAATATTTGAAGGAACAATTGTCTTTGTTTCTCATGATAGGTATTTTGTAGATAAAGTTGCTACTAAAATATTAGAAATAAAAGATAAGAAAATATCAAGTTTTAAAGGAAATTATTCTGAGTATTTAGAACTTAAAAACAGTTAGAACCCTATTTCAAAAGATTTAAAAATTAACCTGTAATAAAATATCTATGCCTCAATGGTCTAACTCAGAACATCTCTCTGAGATTCTGGTAAAGCTCATTGAAAGCACTGAAGCCTCAATGGTCTAATGGCTATGACTCATCCCTGTCGCGGATGCGACCCGGGTTCGACTCCCGGTTGGGGC
>CAZRQO010000012.1:0-13549 GCA_964602425.1 Candidatus Woesearchaeota archaeon
GACATATAATAAAATCTAGAAAGAAATAATTTTATCCTCTTAACCTTTTTGCTCTTTCCATTAAAGAAATTGCTATTTTCTCTTTACTTATATCTTTTCTCAGTTTTCTTTCCCTTTCTCTTATTCTAGAAATTTCTTTTAATAGATATTTCTTAGACTTTTCTACAATTCTAAGTTTTTTTTCAAAACCCTTTAGACGTTCGCTTTTTTTCAAAGGCTTTTTTTGTTTTTTCCTAGAAAGCTTTGGTTTTTTTTCACTCTTTTTCATATCTCTTAATGATTTTTTTAGTTTTTATTTGTTTCTATTTATTTTCTTTTTAACTCTTTTTTTGTATGTTCTTAGTGGAGCTTTTTGTTTTTTTTCCTTTCCATACACTCTTTTTAATAAAATTATGAGTCCATACCCTACTACTAGAATTACTATAATAGAGATAATTTTATCTTTATATTTTATTAGGGCCTCTTTTAATAATATTATTTTTTCTTTCCCTTTTGTCTTTGACACTTTAAACCATTTACTTGCAATTGCTGTTTTTGAATCATATTCTGCTGTTACATAGAAGATATAATCTCCTTCTTCTATATTATTTGGTAGTTGTAATCTTTTAGTTAAGCTTACTGAAGGAACAATAATTAGTATTTGTTTTTCTCCAAAAATTATATTTTCTTGTTCATCCTTTATTACATATTCAATGTTTACTTCTGCTTCTCCTTGTTTTCCTAAATTATAGAAATCAACATTTGCAATTAATTCTTCTCCAGGAGCAAATATGCTTGGCTCTTCTGGAATTTCAACTCTTACATCAAATAAAAACCCTATAGATTCAACTTCAATATGAAAACTTATTTCTTTTTCATATTCTTCTGTTACAATTAATAATTTTTCAATATATAGGTCAGGTGTTTTTTCTTTATCTGCATAAAATGTAACTGTTACTTCTTTTGATTGGCCTGGTTTAAGATAGAACTCTATGTAGTTTGTTTTAATTAATAAATCATTTAAGTTTAAATCTACTAATTTTATCTTTTTTTCTATGTTCTCTTCATTTTTTAATAATAGTTTTATCTCTTTTGTTTCTCCTTGTTTTAATGTTAATGGAAATATTTCTTTTTCTGGTGTTACTCCAACTTCCTCTGGAACTTCTTCTCTTCTCCCTCCTCCCCCTCCAGAAGGAGCAGCTTGGACATTAAAAGTTACCTGATCTAAAAGAATTGTTCCATTAGATTGATTCCCATATAAATAAAGAGTATGTGTTCCTACAGATGTTTGAAAATAAAAAGAAGTATTTATTGTAATATTTGTTCCTTGGTTTAAATTATACCATACAGTATCTATTAAATTTTCATTCCAATCTAAAAGAATGTAATCTCCTTCTGTATAGGTTGTAGCTGTAGGACTTAATATTTCTAGTGATGGAACATTGTCAATTACTGTTACAGATACCCCTGTTTCTTGATTTGTTGCTTGTCCTGTTATTCCAGCACTTATTATTGGAATTAATAAAAGTACTAATATTATCCCCCTTTTTTTATCCATGATTATAAGTATGAAGGTTAGTATTTAAAATTTTATTTTTTTGTTCTTTCTTATATTTATATACAAAATTATTGCTAGTATTATTGCTCCTATTAGTATTAATAAAAGAGGATTATTTTTTTTAGAATCTTTATTAGATGTTACAACATCAAAATAAACACTCATGCCTGTTCCCATTGCAATTCCTCCTGCATTATTTAAAATTTTTTTAAAATCTATTTTTATGGTTTTGTTATCTTCTTTTATATTATTAGGAATTGTTATCTCTAAGGGAATAATTGTGTCTGATGTCCTAGCTTTAATAGTAAATGTGTCTTGTTTTAGAGATGCTATTTCTTTTCCTTGTGTAATTTCAGCTTTAACTGTAATATCTTCATCTCCAACCATATTCTGAATATTTAAATTTATAATTTTTGTTTCTCCTTTTTCCATTGTTATGGGATTTCCCTCCCAGTAAGGAGAGCTAATTCCAAAAGCACTAATTGTAGAAACTAGTATTAGTAATAGCATTATCAAAATTATTTTATTTTTCATTTTTTAATAGCCCTTGAATAAATTGTCCAAATATTTCTTTGGTCTCTGTTTAATAAATCTGCAATTTCTATGTATTTCATTCCTTTATCTTTTAAATAAATAGTGATTGCTTCAAGTATGGTTAGTTTTCTATTCTTTAGTATAGATATAGGTATGAAGATTAGTGTCTTCTTAATGATTAGTTTTGTTGGTTGTTTTTTAATTGATTTATTATATGCAGTCCAGATTGTTCTATCATCTCTATTTAGAATTTCTGCAATCTCGTGATAAGTCATTCCTATGTTTTCTTTTAGATATTTGGCTAGGCCTTCTAATCCTCCTAATTTGTTTGTAAATATTGTTATAGGTATACTTAAATCATCTATAATTATTCTTCTTTTCTTTTTCTTCTTTTTTCTACTAACTACTGCAACCATGGTTAGAGCTATTTTAATTAACCAGTTTCCTGCTCCTTGAGTTGAATAAACTTGGTCTGAAATTGCGCCCACTTCTTTTATACAATAGTATAATTCTTCTTGTGCTTGTCCTGCAGAGAGATTTCCTCTATCTAGTATTACTCCTGTAATATTTACCTCTGTTGCATTTTGAAGTGTGGTTCCAGAACACTCTGCTGGAGGACTTCCCCCTGTGGTTAATCCTATTGAGAAATTACCAGCTGAAATATATTCACTAGTATTAGTTTCACCAATTAAATCTATAGCATTTATTGATATTTTTCCTGTTAAATTTGTATTTCCAGTATTATTAATCACAGTAGGATCATTTGTTGCTGTTTGATTATATGAACTTATATTCACATTAAATGTAAGGTTTGTTGGAGTGATTGTTATTGCTTGTAATTGATTATATTGGAAATATGTTGAATCATTTATTGCACTTGCACTATTATTATCTTCTCCATAAACTGTTATATTCCAATCTCCTGATTCATCAAAATACCACATATCAATTGTACATGAATAATTAGCTGAATTAGCATCTATATCATTTACCCACGAACAAGTTGAGTTTTCTCTTAATGGTTCTCCTGATTTTGTGAAATTAGCCCTTACACTTGTATCATTTAATTCAGCTATTCCCTCTGCGTCATACATTGTTGCATAGAATGTTACTGGAGTTGAAGATGATTCTATTGGGTTTGTATTTGCTATAGGAGAGACATAAGTTATTTGCGGTGCTGTATTTAGAGTGCTATATGAGATGTTTAAAACAGGGATAATTGTGGTGTTTGTATCCTCGCTACTTGCAAAATCTCTTCTATGGTTATCTGTTGTTTCATCTTGATCTTTAATTATCCATCCAAAATTAGTTAATGAATCATCTGTGAAATTTTCTGCATCTGATGTAACATCAAATGTTATCCATGAATTTAAGGAATTATTATCCCAAGCCACTGTGTCTGTTGGTGTTGCATTAAAATCTCCTCCAGGGCTTGTCCATGTATCTGTTGAATTATAATTGTTCCAAGTAACATTTAATTCTGTCCAATTTCTTGCTGGATTCTGCTGGACTTTATGAATACCATAAGTTCTACTATCATTGCTATCTCCTGCTGGGATGCTGGTGAAATATAAAGAAAGATTTGCTGAAGTTATAGTTGCATTTGAAGGTATGTTGGTTAAATTAAATGAGATTATTCCTCTGTATATATCTCCTGTTATTCTTCTTCCAACTCTTATTATAGAGAAACCTCCATAATTTGTATCAGGGCCTCCACTTCTTATTGTTGAATCAGAGGTATTTGTTGAACCTTGTATTGTTTCTCCAAATAAAGGATCTGTCTTGTTTAGACTTATTGTATAGTTTTCTCCAGGAGTTAATCCGTAATCAATCATTGTATAATTAAATTCATCATTACATTCAAGAGTTGTTTGATTAAAATTAGAACATTTAAATAAATAATATCCTATTGCTGTTATTGTAATATTTGCTGAAGTTAGATTAGCATTATCTAAATCAATTAAATATGTTCCATTGAATAAAGAAGAATCACTTGTTTCATTTGAAATTTTTATTACACTATAAGGAGAAGTTTCATCATAACCCTCTATTATAATCTTTTTTATATTGTAATCTGGTTCAGTGATATTAATTTCAATAGTTAAAATACCACTTTCATTATTTATTACAGAAGAAACATAATCAATATAATCTAATCCTGTGCCAATAATATCAAATATTTTATCTCCAGGAACAGTTCTTTCAAACCATGTTGTTTCTGTATTATTAGTGTTTCCAGAAGTATCATTTGCAAAGAAGCTTATATTATAAATTCCTTTTTGTATTAAATCACTTAATGTAACTGAGTAATTATTTCCTGCTATGTTATCTAATTCTAATTGAGATGTTGTTGCATTTGGGAAAGTTATATTTATGTAAACATAATCAATACCTGAAAGACCATTTGTTACTGTTGCACTTATGTTTATTGGATTTGAGACGTTATATGTTGTTCCTGATGTTGGAAGGATATCTCTTACTGAAGGAGGAGTTGTGTCTCCTTCACTATTAAACCAAGTTGTTTCTGTATTGTTTGTATTTCCAGAGGTATCATTTGCTATTATTGTTATATTATATCTTCCAATATAACTTGTATTACTAAAGCTTGCATTGAATATTTGGGTACTGCCTATTGGTGTTAAAGTAACTAATTCAGATGTACCATCCCAACTTATATTTGCCAGAACTGTATCAACAGAATCATAATAATAGTCAGTAACATTTACTTCTAGTGTTATTATTGTTCCATTTGAGTAATTAGTTCCAGCACTTGGTTGTATACCTCCAACAGCTGGGGATAATATATCATTAATAGTAAAGTTGCTTGTGGAGATATTACTATTTCCAAGATTATCTGTTATATTGAATGTAATATTATAATCTCCAGGATAAGTAGTATTTGTGAAACTTGTATTATCCCACCATTCTGTTCCATTAAATATTAAATTAACAATTTCTGATGTAGCATCCCAACTGATATTGGCTGTTACAGTTGAATTTTCACTAATGTGTAATATTAAATCAATTGTTTGAGATTGGTTGTATTGTGAATCTGGTTGTGGAGATGTATCTCCTTCATAAATTGTTGGTGCAGTTCCATCAACAGTGAAATTACCTAATACAGTAATATCCTCGTTATTTTGAGAATCATTAGCACTCATATTCAAATCATAAGTATCATCTGCTAATGTATCAGGAATTGTGTAATTAATTGGTAAATCTCCAGCTGAATCAATTTGTGATGGACCCTGAGTATCAACTAAATCTCCTGTTGAATTATAAACATTAAATGTAATATTAATAGGATACTCATCACTTGTGAAATTAACACTTACATTTTGCTCTTCACCATTATTTGTAAATGGTAATGAAGGTGTTGAAATTGGACTTGTTATTACTGGTGCTGTTGTATCCATTGTGAATGTAATAGAATCATTACCAAGATTATTAGCTGTGTCATTACAATAAATAATCCAAGTATTAGATTCTTCTGAACTGCTTAATCCTGTAAAGTTAGTTCCAGCTGCAAATGTTGAAGAATTTGTTACCCCTCCATTAGTTGAATACCAACATCTATCTGGATTTGAATCACTTATTGTATAATTCAATTGAGTAACTGTTGAACTATAAGTTGTATTAATTGGATAAATTATATTTACACTTGGAACTCCTGAATCAACTGTGAAGTTTCCAAGTGAAGTAGTATCATTATTGCCTGTAGAATCACTAGCAGTCATATTCAAATAAAAAAGATCATCATCTATATTATTTGGAATTGTGTAATTGATAGGTAAATCACTAGATGAATTAATCTGAATTGGTCCTTGGGTGTTTGTTAAATCTCCTGCTCCATTATAAAGACGGAATGTAATGTTAATAGGATACTCATCTGAGGTAAAGTTAATACTTACATTTTGTTCTTCACCATTATTAGTAAATGGTAGACTTGGGTTAGAGGTTAGATTTGTGATTACAGGAGCTGATGAATCAATAGTAAAGTTTCCAAGAGCAGTTATATTTGTATTTCCAGCAGAATCATTAGCACTCATATTCAAATCATAAGTATCATCTGCTAATGTATCAGGAATTGTGTAATTAATTGGTAAATCTCCAGCTGAATCAATTTGTGATGGACCCTGAGTATCAACTAAATCTCCTGTTGAATTATAAACATTAAATGTAATATTAATAGGATATTCAGAACTTGTGAAATTAATACTTACATTCTGTTCACTTCCATTATTTGTAAATGGTAATGAAGGTGTTGAAATTGGGCTTGTTATTACTGGGACGGTATTATCAATTGTAAAATTTCCATCTAAAGTATCTGGATTGGAATTTCCTTCTGCTGTTTCATTTTCATAAACAGTTACTCTTATGCTATATAACCCATCTGCGTGTTGAGTTGTATTCCATTCGTAATAAGTTGAAGAGGCATTTCCATAATCAGTTATTATTGTTGCATTGGTTCCATTATTTGGATTTAGTAATGTTATATTAAACCTTAAACTATCCCCTTCTTCATCTATCACTTGTCCCCAAATTATATTAAACAATCCACTAACTGTATCTCCAGCATCGGGTTCTTGTATATAGGGTCTGCTAGGGGCATCATTTACTGCTTCAATTTCAAAAAAAGATTTTTCTGTATCATTTACATATCCCAGAGTATCATTTGCAATAATAGTAACATTATATACTCCTACATCTGCTGTCTGATTAAATAGAGCAAAAGTGTAATTATCTTGTGAAATCTGGAAATCATCTATAGTTATGTTTAGTGCTCCGTAATTAGCTCCTTGAGAACCTGGTTTAAGTTGTACAAATTGAGGCCTTAATAATCCTGGAATACTTATATTTCCTAAACTACTTTCCACCCAATCATTTCCAGTGTTATTCCAGTAATATAAATTAAAGACAGGAATTCCTGTTACAGTCATGTTACTTCTTTTTATTCTGAATTTACCATAAGTGTCATTAGTAGCTATATTCTCTTGATAAGTTGTTGTTCCATTATAATATGCAAATCTATAGATTCTATCTCCTCCTGTAGTTTGAATAAGAGAGATATACACTCTAAGTCCGTAACCTAGAAGAGTGTCTGTTGGCGCAACTCTAAAAGTAAAGAAGGTATCATCTTCCATGTAAGTTATATTAAAAGTAACATTCATATCATAATTTCCAATAACTCTTTTAATTCCGTTATATCCACAGTGCATACTAGGTTCAATGTTTCCTCCATCTAGAGAGATAAATATTTTATCAGGAACTGTTTCATCAATATCAGTGTAACAAGACTGGCCATCAGTAGTTAGATTTGCATGAACCCAGTTTATGTCTTCTGTATCTGTATCAAAATTATCACTCTGAACAGGGTATCCAAAATCAGATATAATAATAGAAGTTTGATTAGGGAAAGTTACATTTGCAAGAATTGTATCTACTGCTGTGAGGTCTGTTACATCAACTGTTATGTCTACTTCTGAATCTTCATCATGAGTGTGTAAGGATTCAGATTCCACATGTGGGTGTATTAGAATAACTCTTGGAGGAGTAGAATCATTTAATATAAAGTATGTTGTTTCTGTGCTGTTTACTAAACCAATTGTATCATTTGCAATAATTGTTACATTATACTGGTCTTTTAAGAAAGGTATTGTAAATGAAGCATTGTATTTATCTCCAATTGAATTATTTAATTCTAATTGAATTATTGTGCTGTTTGGATAAGTTATATTTACTAAAACAGTATCTATTGATGCGCCATTTGTTACATTTGCTGCAATTTCAATATTTTGAGTATCCTCGTATACTGTTCCTTGAACAGGTTTGATGTCAAAAACAGATGGAGCAAGTATATCACTTGCAGTTACTGTGTATATTACTTCGCTTAAGTCTGTTGTTGGGAATGTTAATGTCTTAGCAGTCGTGTTTATGATTGTCTGACTGGTGATGTTGAATGTTCCTGTGTCATTTGTTTTATTTACTTGGAATTCAAAATCATCTGGCACGCTGTATGTAGAGTAGTTTGTCCAGGCAGTGATGTTGTAGATTGTAACTTCTGGTACAAAAACTGACAAAACAGTTATATTCCATTGTTTTTGATTTGTTGTATTAATAAGAAGAGTTTCTGAATCGCGAATTGCATTTAGCACGCCTCTTTGTAGAGTTTCATTTATTGCTGTATTATTAGGTATAATTTCTGTATACCAATCAACCTGATTATCTGCATGGGAAGTTGCAACTTCTGGTGCTCCGGCAGATGCGTTATCAGAGGCCAATAATTGCCCAGTTGAATTATAGATATAAATTGTATCATTTATGTTTAAATCAGGATAGTCAATTAAGATTTGCGGCTTGAACCAATACTGAATATACTTCGCCAATGATGCTGTATTGTTAAATGTAATCCACCATTTTTCTGTCACATTGGCGGTGGAGTTTGGGCCAATAGTATAATTTGGCTCAAGTTGTATAGCTGTTGTAATAGAGCTAATTATTTCAAAAGGTTGTGCATGGTGTATTTCTATATTTGCTGGCATGTCAGAATAATTGTAGTAGACAGTCACATTTTCAGAAACAGAAGCTGAGCAAGTAAGATGCGGGTGAAGATAAAGATATTCGCCTTGTGCTACAGAGTAATTAATAGTTACGTTTTGTTCTAGAAGTGTGGGGGTATTTGCTGGAATTTCTTGGGGCAAACCGCAAGTTTCAAGAATCTTATTATTGTACCAGTTAGCAATGCCTATGCAAAGGTATGGCATACATGATGTGTTAGTTATTGAAAGATTTAATCGCAGGGTTTGTATGTTTTGCATGTTAAAATTTTTAATGACACTGCAATTTAAACCTGCCCCACAAAAATAGAATATTTGTAGCTGTGTATTGTCACCTATATCTGTTGTGATGTTTTGAGTTAATGTGTAAACATTAGTGTTTTCTGTTGGTTCTTTTCTCATCCAATGTGTTGTATAAATATTATATATGCTATAACTCGTGTTTTCCCATTCCCATAAAAAGTAATACAACCAGACATTTGCTGAAGTTGTATTCATTGCAGAAGCATAATTTGTTTTTGAGCATGTTGCATTAAAACCCACGACATCGTACATCATATAGTTATTAATTTGTCCTGTATAATTTCCTGTTGTTTCATTATAAGTAAGACTCACGACATCATTTGTTTCATTATTAGTAACATTACAAGTTGCTCCAGAAATTGGCTGTTCTAAATAATCAAGATATCTTGCTTCAAAAGGAATATTAATATCAAAGTCATGACCTGGGCTTCTTCCTTGTTCATAAATTGTTTGATTTAATGAAAATAAAAGGGTTGTTGGAATTGATTGTATAGTGAAATTTTGAATATCTGTCTGATTGCTGTTCCCTGTTGTGTCATTTGCCCAGAAATACCAATAAACAATTGCTCCTGCATTTGCATTTATTGTTGAGATATTTTCTGAAACATTTGTTGTTCCTGAAAATGGGATGTATGAAGAGTTAATGTAACTTCCATTTTGTTTTATTGAAAATATATATCCTGCTAATTGAGTATTTGTCCAGGTTGTATTGAATTTTACAACATCTCCCTTATAGATTGTTGTTGTGTTTTTTGAAACATTAAACCATTGAGGAGGGCTTGTATCTTTGAAGAAAGTTACTGAACTTGAATTTTCATTTCCTATAGTATCATTACAATATAAAGTCCAGGTGTTATTCCCTTCTACTGAAATCACATCTGTGAAATTAGTTCCAGCACTTACACTTGTTGAATTAGTAATACCGCTATCATTGGAATACCAACAAGAATCATTATTATCATCTGAATATGTATAATTTAATTCACTTACATTTACATTATAACTATCATTCAAAGGGTAAACAATTGATATATTAGGAGCAATAGTATCTCCAGATAATATTGTTATATTATTTGAACTTAAAGTTGTTCCATTAACATAACCGTCGTTTGGAGTAACAGAACAAGACCAATTCTGTCCTGTGCTGGTGTTTCCACTTCCTATTGTTGTTGCATTTTCCAATCCAGAGACTTCATTAGAATTATTATACCATTTAATTATATTTACAACATTATCTCCATCTTCATCACTTGTTGATTGATTATAACAAGTTAAATTCTCTGTTGTAAAGTTTGTTCCAAAGGTTGAATTTAAAATAGGAGTTGTATGTGTTGGGGGTGTATTAATCACCATTAGATTATTTGAAGTTAAAGTTGTTCCATCGCTTATTCCATCATTTGGTGTTACTGAACAAGTCCAATTATTCCCTCTTACTGTTTCTTGACTTACAATCCTGTCTGTTCTGTTATTATAAAGAGCAGAAACTTGCTCTGCTGTTAATGGCATGTTAAAAATCAGAACATCATCTAGTCTACCCTCAAACTTATTAAGGAGACCACTATCATCTCTTACACCTAAGAAAACATCTTCATTATCTTGCCAAGCAGTTGAATTAATAGTTATTAAACTGCCCTCAGCTTTAAAAACACCATTTCCATATAGAATAGCAACACCTGCTGTTGTGTTAGTTCCATTATAAACACCACAAACATGATACCAAATTTCATTAGTAAGAGTATCTGTTCCAACTGGAGCTGATATTGTAGTGCTACCATCATCAGATATAGAGAATCTTATTTTATTATCAGTATTCACCATGTATAATCTAAAAAATGAGTTAGTATCTTCTGTATCCCATCTTCCAACTAAAGTACCTGCTGTACCAAGAGTATCATAATTAAACCATAAACAAACAGTACATCCATTATTACAAAAAGTTTTACCAAAACTATTTCCATCATCATCTACTAAAATGTAATCATTGCTTCCATCAAAGTTATATGCGCCTTTTCCATCATAACCAATTGTTGAATTCCAAGTTGCGGTTGTTACTGTTCCATTATACCCTTTAGCATAATCTCGTGTCCATGTTGAATTACTTCCTCCTTCAAAAGGCATGTTCAACATAATAATAGAGTTTCCTTCTTTTTTCCAATTAAAAATATTCTTAACAGGATCTCCATATGTATCGCTTGTTGATTGGTTATAACAAGTAAGGTTCTGATTAGAGTTATTGCTTCCATCTGTTGAATTTAGAATAGGAGTTGTGTGTATTGGAGGATGGTTTATTGTAATAGTCCTGGTCTCAGTCTGATTGCTCCTGCTATCATCATCAACAGCATAAGAGTAATAAGTGTAATTCCCATCATCTAAACCAGCTGTTGCATTTTTACTCTGATTTACATACAAGTACCACTGACTTTGATTAAATTTATACAGATTAGACATATAATTCTGCTGAATATCTCCTGAACTTAATGTTTTATTCCAAACCTTAAGTTCATCAATGGAACCCAACCAATAATCAAATCCAGAAATATAACCAAGAATAGTATCACCACTAACTGTAGCTAAAGTACTGCCTGTTGTTTCATCACTTTTTACAAAAACACCATTTCTATAAGAAGAACAAGTAGTCCCATTATAAATTAGAGTGAAATATGTCCATTCATTATCATTAACTGTAGCAGCATCACTAAGTGTACAATCATTCGCTCCCCCAGTAGTGGTTTCAAATTGAATAGTAAGAGTCTCTGTTCCTGCACCACCCCATATCCAAGGAGTTCTCTGGCTGGGAAGACCTCTTGCAAAAATACCCCTATGACTATCAAATGTCCCGCTATCATTATCATATATCCAAAAAGATATTGTAAAATTAGATAAACCATCAAGATTAGTAAAACCTCCAGCATCAATGTAATCTCCGTCACCATCAAAGTTCCATGCACCATTATATTTACCACTTGAAGTCCAAGCACTTGTTCCATTATTTAAGATAAAAGTACCATTATTTCCTTTTCCACTAACATCATAAATCCTAGTAGCATTTTCTCCAAGTGCCGTAATCTTATTAAAGTTCATCATTAAGACAACATTGTTGTCAAATACTGTAGAATTAGTATTATTCCAATTCCAAACAACTTTATTTAAATTTTGTTCAATAATAGAAACATTGCTTACAATACTTGTGTCTGGAGTAATGGTATTATTTGTTTGTGTTGGGCTAGTGAAATTGATTAAAGGCGAAGTGATATCAAGGATAGACCAATTTATTATTCCTGATGCTCCATTAATTCCATCTGCCGCCGCCCCTGCTGCATAACCTTTGAGACCTTTTGAACCTTCTGAAGCCTGAACAGTTCCTGAATTAGAATAATATGTCGCAGAGATGTTGATGAAGCCGCCTCCACCTCCACCTCCGCCCCCGCCAGGGTATACGTTCAAACCAGCACCCCCATTTCCTCCATTTCCACCATTTGTTTGAACAGTTCCGGAAACAGTAACATTTAATGCTCTCAAATTTATTTGTCCTCCACCTCCACCTCCTGCACCACCACAACCAATAGCGCCGGAAGAACCTCCATTTGCACCATTTATGGCATTTGATTGTAAAGTACCAATAATATTAATTAAATTTGAACAAATGAAGCTTACAGTTCCTCCTCCAGCACCTCCTGTTCCACCTGCACAAATAGATGCATATCCTGCACCTGCAGCACCGCCCCCTCCATTACTTCCACCAACACCCCCAACATAAGTAGTCAAAAAAGTACCTCCTCCACCTCCACCTCCTGCAGTAGTGCCTCCTGCCTTACCACCTCCTGCAGTATAACCATTTCCTCCAGCACCCCCACTTCCGCCATAATTAATATTATCATTTGCACCAGGAGGTCCAGTTGTTTGTGCTCCAACGCCACCTGCTGCATTTGTTGCAAGACTGACAGTCACTCCTGAATTTATTTTAAGAGAATTGAAAATATAAGTATCATTAGTATCAATTGTCTGGCTTTGATTAACAACACAATTACAAGTTGGAAAATTTCCTGTTCCAGAGAAATTAATATCTGTTGTTGGACAACTTCCAGTACTACCAGTACCACACCACATATTTCCAGGGGGGTCTATAATATAATCTATTTCTATGCTTCCATCAAGGATCTTTAAATCAAATGTGTCTTGGATTCCCTGTAATTCAGTCAAATATACTTTATTATATTCATTGTCAGTTAAATTGATAAATTCAGCAATAAGCTCTGTGCCATTAATTCCATAAATTTCTATCCTTGGTATTCCAGATATTGTTCTTGGATAGAGAGTTATATCATTTGCTGAAGTTAGATTTTCTTCAAACGTGACTCTCACATATTCTCCATTATTAATTGATTCTGACCAAATATCATCTAGTTGATAAACTTCATTGTAAATGTCTGAAATGAAAGTTTTATTTTCATCTAAGTGTTCTGTTGCTGTAATTTCAATAATCTCGTACTGTTGCTCTGATAAATGAGGAACAGTCCATTCAATATAATCTATTAATCCATTTTCATTTAAATCAGAAGCATTGAATTCTATTTGTGTTCTTGATTCATTAACAATGTGATATAATCTTATTTTATTT
>CAZRQO010000013.1:0-6493 GCA_964602425.1 Candidatus Woesearchaeota archaeon
TACAAATATTCCAAATATTCATGAAAAAAGTCATAGAAAATGGGTAATAGAGAAATCTTATCCCAGATTTAGGAAATTCTGGTACCCTTTCCTAAAAGAAGCAGGATTTGCCAAAGAGGCAAATAAAATAGAGAAAGAGTACAATCAGTATGTTAAAAAAAGAGTAAAATCAGAGATTTATAATTATATTTCTAAAAACGATTTGAAAAAGATCAAAAAGAAATTAAAATGAATCGACCAAAAAAAACTAAACTCCCATTAAAACTACAAAAAGAGTTGAGAGCAAAGGCCATAGAAAAAATAAAATCAAAACTTCTCCCAGATAAAAAAATAATTAAAATAATTCTCATAGGGAGCTCAGTAAAAGGCAGTTTTGGGAGGTATGATTCTCCAGGATTTAGGGGAAGCTTGTATTCTGATTTTGATTTTATAGTCTTTGTTAAAGAGGATTATAAAGTTCCAAAATGGCTTAAAAAAGAGCCTAGAGGAAAACCCTTTTCAGATAATAAACTAAATCTAGCTTATCGTAATAAAAAGGTTATAGATGAATATGATATTGAGGTCTTTTTTATTAGAGAAAGCAGCTCAAAAGACAAGGAGATTCAAAAAGAAGGAGAAAAAGCAGGAATACCTATGACTAAACATACTAAAATTAAACATATTGTAGTCAAATGACCCTTAAAGAATTCTTAGAAAAAATAGAAATTGAATTAAAAATTTCAAAAAATTCAGATTACACAATTAGAAATTATTTGCGAGCTAATCAAGATCTATTGGATTTTGTAGGTAAACCCCCAAAACAAATAACAATTGATGATGTCAAGGCCTATATGGCTAAAAAACTATCACATCAGGCTGCTTCTACAATCATAGTGTTTCTTAGTGCACTTAGGTTCGCATACTCAGGAATTTTAGGAAAAGATGTCACAGCTGGCATAAAAAGACCTAAAAGAGAGAGAAAACTTCCTGCTGTTTTAACAAGAGATGAAATAAAAAAGTTAATAGAAGCAATTCCAACAAAAAAAAGCAAATTAATGGTTACTTTAGCATATGCTTGTGGTTTTAGGGTCTCAGAATTAACAAACCTAAAAGTAAGTAATTTAAATTTTAATGAAATGATTGGATATATAAGACAAGCAAAAGGAAGAAAAGATAGGGTTTTTAATATTCCACAAAGATTACTAAATAAATTAAAAAGACAAGTTGAAAAACAACAAAAAGCAGGAAAAGAATTTTTATTTTCAGGACCTAATGGCCACTTAACAGAAAGAAACATACAAAAAATTGTTCAAAAAGCCGTTAAAAAAGCAGGAATTGAAAAAGATGTTCATCCCCACACCTTAAGACACAGCTATGCAACACATCTTTTAGAAGCAGGAACAGATATTAGAATGATTCAAGAGCTTTTAGGACACGCAGACCTATCAACAACACAAATATACACACATATCTCAACAGAAGAATTAAAAAAGATTAAGAGCCCTTTAGATGTTTAATATAAAACACATATTTCTTCACTATAATCCTTAAAAGATGTATTGAATTTTTTCTTAGATGTTAGAAAGAGGTGTAATTTGTTTTGGTTTTGATGAATCAAATCATGCAGGAGAAAACCCTATAGGAGAGATTGTTGTAGGGACTTATTCTTATGATCTTGAAGACAGTAAAAAAAGAAAATTTCCAAATACAAGAGATTCTTCAAAACTCCAGAAATGGTTAGAGGAAGAAGGACACGGATATAAATTTACTCTTCTTTTAGGGGAAGAATATGCAACTAGAAGCTCCGCAAAAAATTTAACAGAAACTTCTCCTAGATTAATAGAAGAAATCTTAACAGATCCTAAAAATCCATATCCAATTCCAGATACTATTAAAATTTATTTTGATGGAGGGGGTTTTAGAAGAGAACAAAGAGAATATTTAAGAAATTATTTCAAAGACCTTGGATTTAAGGAGGTTATAATAGATAATTTTATTAAGAAAAAAGGAAGCAAAAATAGAAAACATAGAAAAGGAAGTTTCAGAAAAGGACCTGATTGCCCAAGAGTTCTTTACATGGCAGATATACTTGCAAATGACCTTTATAATTCTTCAAAAAAACTAATGAAAAATCCCGACTTTGTCCAATAAAAACTTATTTAAATAGAATTCATTTTTTCTTTAAATGAAAAACAAAGTAATATTTATTCTCTCTTTATTAATTTCTATTACCTTATTAGTTACCCTTCTTTATTCTTCTTTTAATGTAGAACAACAAATAATTGGAGGAGAAAGAGATGAACATGGATGTTTAGGTCCAGCAGGTTATACTTATAATGAAACTCTTGAAGTTTGTGTAAGAGAGTGGGAATTAGATTCTATTCAAAGACAAGTAATTAAACTTGCAACTTCTATCCCTAAGGAATATGGGTCAGCTGTTGTTAATGTGTCTAGAGATAATAGTTGTCTAGGCTGTTTTAGTGTTCGAATTGACCTTTTAGGACATCAAAGAACCATTGGAATTTATTCATGGAATTTAATTAATACAACTCTCTCCCCAGAAGAATGTATTGAGAAAGGAGGGAGAAATTTAAACATAGTTGCAGGAGATGATTGTTATGAAAATGAAACAAACATTGCAAAAGTTATTGGTTTTATTTCCCCTAATATCTGTTGTACTCCTAAGAACTATTGTGGAGAAGACAGAGGAGATTATTGTATACAGGTCTGGGATCCTGTATGTGGGTTTGGGAATTTTACAAGTAAAACTTTTTCAAATGGATGTGTTGCATGTCTTAACATCTCTGTTGAATACTATGTTGGTGGAGAATGTTAAAATGACAAGAATGTGGATGGTAGATCCAAAAAAACTTTGTAGAAATCATCTTCTAGGAGAACATAAAGAACTTCACCAATTGATTGGAAGCTTGAACAAGGGAAAAAGCGTTAAAGGACATATTGAAAAAGGCCAAGTAGAAATTCATAATATAAAAAAACGTCATAAAGAACTGGTAAAAGAAATGTTAAGAAGAGGTTATAGACATGAATCAGAACTACCCAAATTCAAAGATTATAAGGCAGGAAAAATAAATATATATGAAAATGAAAAAGAGCTTGTTAGGAGATGTAAGGAGTGTAAAAAGTTAGCAAATGAAAATCACAATAAAACCAACTAGAAAATCAGATCTAAAAATCTTAAATAAAGAATTATCACATGCAGAACTTCCAAAACTTCATGATAAAAAATACAAAGAACAACAAACAGGCAAAAGCTTATGGCTAATAGCATGGAAAAACAAAGAACCTATTGGGCATGTTCAGCTTAGATTTAATGGTTCAAATGAAAAAACAGTTAGAAAAAAACTAAAAAAATGTCCTCATATAGAGTCATTAGGCGTTAAACAAAAATATAGAAGAAAAGGAATAGCAAAACAACTAATGATCTTTGCTGAAGAATTAGCAAAGAAAAAAGGATTTTCTAAAACAGGACTTTCTGTTGAAGATGATGATAAATTTCTTAAAAACTTGTATAAAAAAATGAATTATAATGATTGGAAAAAAGGAAAAATCATAGAATCATGGAAGATTAATAATAAAAAAGTAAAGAAAAAATGTGTTTATCTTGTTAAGGAAATGAAGGCCCCAAAACGTATTTTAATACTTGGCACAACAGGAAGTGGAAAAACAACACTTGCAGCTAAACTTTCAAAAATTCTAAGACTTCCACACATAGGATTAGACTGGATTGTTTTTAAAAAACATTGGACAACAAGATATTCTGACCAAACAATTTCTAAAAAAATAAAACAAGTAATTAAAAAACAAAAATGGATAATGGAAGGAGTATATTCTTCTCCTTGGATGGGCAAAATAGCAAAAAGAGCTGATTTAGTAATCCTTCTTAATTTTCCTAGAGTAGTTCTTGCAAAAAGAGTTACTCAAAGGTTCTTAAGGAAAAAATCTTCAGAAGAAAAATCAGATAAAATAAGTGAATTACTCCAATTATTCCAACTATTCAAGGCAATTAATAATTATTATAAAAAAGGTTTCAAAAAAGGATATTATAGGCATAAAGAATTTATAGATAAACATAAAGCAGAGTTTATTTCAATAAAAAACAATAAACAATTAAATAAATTTTTAGAGGAATTAAAATGAAAATGAAAAATCCTAAAGTAGTTCTTTATTCTTTAATTGCCCTCTTTTTCCTGTTTTTAACTTTCACAGTTGATTGGTTATTTATTATTCCTGCAGTAATAATTATGTTTCTCAACCAAAAAGAACTACTTAAAAAAAATAAAAAATAAAATTATTCAGAATTTTATTCTGATTCTTCTTCAAGCTTTTATATGTCATAACTTATATAAATCACTCTCTCTTTTAGAGGACATGGATGAAGCTTGTGTTAAATGTGGCTATATAGGGGATGTTAATAAAAAATTTGGTTTATTATTCTGTAGTGTTTGTTATAAATTCTGCCCAAATAATCCAGAAGAGGTAGATAGTTATATTGAGGAAAAAATTGATGGAAACTCTTTAAAGTCTTTTAGAAAATATTCAAAAACAAGAGGACAAGAGCAGAAAAAAGGAATGATTATTAAGGCTTCAAAAGGTAAAGTAATGTCACGAGCCCCTTTTGGATATGAAATCAAAAACAAAAGTCTTATTCCAGCACAAAATTTTAAAGAAATCGAAGAAATTTTTGAAGAATTCTTGCAAAAAGAAATGACTTTAAACAAATTATCTAAAAAACATAATCTTTCAGTTAATGGATTAAAAAAGATACTCTCTAACTTTGCTTATATTGGAAAAATAAAATTTAATAATCAAATCTATCCTGGAGCCCATGAATCTATTATTTCCTCTATATTATTTAATAAAGTCCAAGATAAACTTGAGAAGATAAAGAAAAAATGAAAATAGCAATTAGAAAAGGATTTGGCTTTGGATTAACTTCTGGAATTATTACCACCTTAGGATTAATGGTTGGTTTAAATGCTGGAACACATTCAAAGAAAATAGTTTTAGGAGGAATTTTACTAATTGCAATTGCAGATGCTTTTTCAGATGCCCTGGGAATTCATGTCTCAGAAGAAGCAGGTAGTAAAATCACAACAGAAAAGCAAATATGGGCCTCTACTTTTTCTACTGTTTTTTTTAAATTTATTTTTGCTCTAACTTTTGTAGTCCCAGTTCTTTTATTTGAATTACAAACAGCAGTTTTTATTGGAATTGTGTGGGGGGTGTTCCTTCTTTCTATATTTAGTTACTATATTGCAAAAAAAAGAAAAGAAAAACCCTTCAAAGCAATTTTTGAACACGTAATAATAGCAGCAGCAGTGATCATTATAACTTATTTTGTAGGTAACTGGATTTCTACTTGGGCAGTATAATCTTATTTTTTTAGATAAATGACTGCGTCGATTTATCTCTTAGAACTCTGACGTTTAGCTCTCGCTTTACTATCTCCAGGTTTATTGGGTTCTTTTCTTCTTACATCTGCAATTAAAAGATTCCTATCATATGCTAAAAAAGCCCTGGTTAATTCTTCTGAATTTGCAAATTTTGAGATTGCTTTTGCTAGAGCAAGCCTCGAAGCTTCAACCTGCCCTTTTTCTCCCCCACCCCTAACACTTATTATTACATCAAAATTAATTTTTCCTAATATCTTATCTGTAATTCTAAGAGGTTCTTCTATTTTTAATCTATCAAAATTTGGCATTGTCTTATAACTTTTTTTATTAATTGTTATATTTCCTTTTCCTTCTGTTATAATTGCTTTAGCTATTGATCTTTTTCTTTTACCTGAAGTGACTATTTTCCTCATTTTGAAAATTCCTTAATTTTTGAAAATTTAATTGGTTTTTCTTTTCCAGCCTTAATTTTTTTTGATTCTTCAAATTCTTTTGGTACTCCTTTATAACACTTAATTCTTTTAAATGCTGCTCTCCCCCGGCCAAATCTATGTTCAGGCAACATACCTCTAATACTTCTTTTAACCATTTTTTCACTTGTTTTACTAAGCTTAGGACCTTTTTGACTATGCCCTACTCTTGATCTTTTCTTTTGAAAATCAGCTTTGATTGCTTTTTTATTTCCAGAAATCACTACTTCCTCACAATTCAAAATAGCAATCTCTTCTCCTTTAAGGGCCTCTTTAGCCACATAACTAGCTAATCTTCCTAAAATAGCCCCTGTTCCATCAATTATCTTCATTTTTCTTTTAATATCTTAATTCCTTTAGCACTAGGATTTAATTTAATTTCTTTGAGTATACTTATAGCTTCTCCCCCAGATTTTATTAGCTTTTCTCTAGCTTTTTCTGAAAAATTAAGTGCAGCTATTTTTATTTTTTTACTAATCTCTCCCTGAGAAAGAACTTTCCCTGGAATTACAACTATCTCCTTCTCCTTTGCTTTTTTATCTATTTCATTTAAATTAATACTTACATGTTTTTTTCTAGGAGAAGAAATTAATCCAGCAATTTCTAACCATGCCTTATTTTTTTTAGCAG
>CAZRQO010000013.1:6593-12656 GCA_964602425.1 Candidatus Woesearchaeota archaeon
AACTTCCCGCTAACGCCGAGTGTTTTCATGAAACTTCCAATCGCCCCTGATTTTGAATGAGGGCACGAGTCAACTCGCAGGTAAAAATTTTAGTTTTAATGTATTTATAAAACTTTGGAAAAGAAAAAAAATACCCGGGCGTTGGTCTCTTCATAGGATTGTAGGCGTCCCAGGATTTTGACAGATATTAAACACAGTCAAACGCCTCGTTGTTCAGATTTCTCCTACTCCAACCGTGAATAATAAAAAGAATTTAAGATATATAAATATTTCTGTGATGCGGAGTAAAGGATTCGAACCTTCGCAGGCACTAAGCCAACAGATTTTGAGTCTGCTCCGTTTGACCACTCCGGCAACTCCGCGCATCTTTGTAGAGACTCTAGTTCCTAAACATAGGGACTAGGCCAGGTTTACCTGAGCCCGGCAACTCCACATAGAAATAAGATATTCCCTTAGTTTTAAAAGGTTTAGAATTATTTAATCTTTTTTGAGAGCTCTGTCAAATCCTTTTTCAAGACCTCTATTGATTTGGTAAAAATATCCTTTGTGTCCATCTGCCCAAATGATTCTAGAGTAACTACCAGTTCCTTTTCAACTTCAATCTCTGCTTTTTTATCAGCCTTATTTGCAATTCCTTCAATAAGGTCTGCTACTTCTTTTGCTCCATCATCTTTAATAATTATTTTATCTCCTTTTTCCTCAAAATCACACCCAGGACATATTTTTTTAACTTCTTCAAGAAGATTTTTATCTATTTTTATCTTGGTAACATTCCTATAAAACAATAGTCCAGGAGAAAATTTAACATGGTCTACTCCTTTTCCAGCCTTTGTAGTCCCAATAAGTTCTATTTCTTGATCTTTATCTAAAAAAGTAATTGGAATGTTTTCATAAACTATTTCTACATTTCCTTTTAATTCCCCAGAATTAACAAAGCCTTCTTTTTTTGCTGATAGTTTTAATTTTCCTTTGTTTTTATCAGTAATCATCTTATCCATTTTTAAAGGAATTAAACCAATTCTATGAGCAACAACCTCATCATATAATGCAGAACCATTCTTGATAATCTCTACTTCATCAATAGCTAAAACAGGAACCTGATTTAAGTATCTTCTAATAGCATTTGCTAAACTCTCATCTATTTTCCCCCTAAAAATAATCTGGTTTTCTTTTTTTTCTATTTTTTCCATTTTAAAATATTCAAAAAAGCCTTTTTAAACTTATGGCCTTCTTCCACGCCTACCCCCTTTTTTCTTTGGACCTCCCCTAGCTATTCTTGTATTATCAAGGATATTTAAAATCTTAAACCCTTCTCTTGACAAACTCTTTACTATTGCATGAGTTCCAGGTCCTGGAGCAGGATTTCCTGTTTTTGCTCTTATTCTAAAATATAATGATTTAATATTTAATTCTTTTAGGTTTTCAGCAATTCTTTTAGCAATAAACATAGCAATGGTGGGGTTAGCTTTAAGTCTGTTATGTTTAGTTACCATCCCCCCAGTAACTTTTGTTATTGTTCTTCCAGACATATCTGTTACATGAACTATTGTGTTATTAAAAGAAGTATAAATATTTACTACAGCTTCTGCTTCTTTCTTTTTTGATTTCTTTTCTGCGGTTTTTTTTATTTCGTCACTCATTTTTTATTTTCCTCAAACCCTATCTTTTTCTTTGATATCTTTAAACTTATTTTATTTTCTAATCTTACTGGAACAATATAACTTGGAGCATTGACAACCTTTCCTTCTATTAGAACTTTTCTGTGGGTTATTAATTGCCTAGCAGTTTTAACTGTTGGAACTAATCTTTTTTTAAAGACCATTGTCTGAAGTCTTCTATTCAAGATATCTTTTTTATCTAAAGATAAAACATCTGCAATAGAATTAACTTTTAATCCCATCTTATTTAATTTTTCAAAAAATACCTTTTGCTCTCCTACCTCTTTTGTAATCAATTCTTTTGCTCTTGCTCTTATAGATTTAATTTTAGCTTCTGCTCTCCAAATCTCCTTTTTATTTTTTAAACCAAATTCTTTTTTTATTTGGGCTTCTTCTTCAATTCTTGCTTTATCAAAAGGCCTTTTTGGTCTTGAGTATTTTTTATGTTTTCTTTTCATTTTTATTTCTTTTTCTTTCTAATTCCAGCACCCTTAGCTTTATTTTTTCTAAAATTACTTCTAGTTTTCTGTCCTCGTACAGGTAATCCACTCATGTGTCTAAATCCTTTATAACTCTTTATTTTCTTTAACCTCTTTATATCGAACTCTTTTTTTAATTCTAAATCTCCTCCAATTAAATGGCTATCTTTTCCTGTCTCAAAATCATTTCTTCTATTTATTAAATATAAAGGAACATCTGGATTTTTCACAAATTCTTCAATCTTCTTTATATCTTCTTCACTTAATGAACCTATTTTCTTTTTTTTATCAAACCCTAATTTTTTACAAATAGCATTAGACATTCCCCAAGAAATACCTTTAACTTTAGTTAGTCCAGAATAAATCCCCTCTTTTCCTTCTATATCTCTAGAGAGTAGCCTAACAACTCTATCTTCCCTTCTCTGCGCTGTTTTTTGTATTTCTTCTACCATTTTTAAGCTGCTTCTTTTTCTAATTTTATTTCTAACATAGAATCATAAAATTTTACCTTATCTTCAGGAATTAAATTTCTAAATTGTTCTAAATTATCTCTAGCAAGAGAGTATTTTCCTTTAATAATATAATTATCTATTAAATTATATACTGGTTGTAAATTTAATTGGTTTATCATTTTATAAATTTATTATTTGTGGAGCTATAACTTCTTTTTCTATTTTACTTCTCCTTTGCGAATCATTTTTAATTTCTTTATTGGGTTTAAATCCGTATTTTATTCTTCTTCTTCCTAATTTTTGATCTAAAATTTTATCAAAAAAAAGATACTTTTCTTCAGAAAGTACTCCTTCCAAATTTTCAAGAGCTTCATCAGCAATCCTATACTCTCCTGTAATTATATATGTGTCTAATTGATCACATATTAATCTTTTTGTATTTTCATCTATTATCATTTTGTAAATAAATTATATCTCTCCTGGTTTACTAATTCTTGAAATATTCTTCTTTCAATTGCTTTTTCTGGATCTGGAAGATTTGGAACCCTATTTTTCATATCTTTAAAGCTCTCAAATTCTTTTTCTTCCCTTTGTTTTAAAATCTCGCCCATATGTTTTTTTCCCATTCCTGGAAGAAGCTCTATCTGATGAACTCTCTTATTGATTGCTTGTGATTTATTGAAGAAATCAACAAACTCCTTCTCTTTTTTCTTAACTACTTCATTTATAAATTCTTGTAATCTGTTTTTAGCAGTCTCAGTAAGTTTTTCTCTATGAAGTCTTCCAAGAATATAATATATTTTCTCCCTCTTTCCTTCACCAATATATACTTTCTCTCCTATTTCAAGGGATATCCCTCTTCTTGGAACTAATTCTAAAAGTATTAAATTAGTCTCCCCAACAGCCTGAGCTATAGGCATCATTTTCCTCTCCAAAGGGTACCCGTTTGGTAAGTAATCTAGAATTATGGCATGTTCTTCTTTGTTCATTTTCTCTATTTAAATTCTTTAATTGTTTCAAGTAATTTTTTTGTTTCATCCTCATCTAAGCTCACATCACTAAAAATTTTATTTATATCTTCTGTAGTTTCTGGCATTATATCAATAATCTTAGTGATATGCTCCTCTTTCACTTTTAATAAATCCAATCCCACAATCTTTTCTTTTAATTCTTTAGCTTTATTGGGCTTTAAAATTATGAATTTCTTAACAAAACCTTTGATATCAGTTCCACTATCTTTGTCTATGTACTCTTTTGCTTCTACCATACTTAGTGGTTTTCTTTCAATTATCATCTTATTTCTTAGGATGTTTTATTTTTTTTAAATGTATTGGCTCAATTAAAAACCTTTTTTCTTTATTTTGATCTTTTATTTTAATCATATACGCTTTTCCACGTTTACTTTCTACAACCCCTGTTCTTCCTTGTAATCTTTTAGGGAAATTACTTTTCATTGCTAATTCCTCTACAACAGCTACAAAATCTCCTTTTTTCAGCTCTTGAAAATACTTACTAAGGGGGATTTTTCCTCTTGTTCTAATGGGTTTTCTTTTACTCATAATTAATTCAGAAATACTCTCTTTAAAAAACTTCCTTTTATTCTTATTTTTTATCTATTTCTAGAATTCTTGAATGACATAAATCCTGGTTTTCTCTTGCTTTTTCCATATTCTTGATTATAGTATTAAACATTTTTTCCCCCCAAACATTCTTCCCACACTTCTCACAAAAATCTACAACACAATCATTAGGAATTGATTCACTGCAATAAATACATTTTTTACCCATTTTTTCTCTTTTTTTTGTAAGCAATTATTTTTTATAACCTAACTAGTTTTTAAAGATTTGTATTGTTTTTTAAATAATAAATAAAAATATTTAATAACCTCTTTTAATTTTATATTAAATGATGAAGGAACAAAAGGGGCAGCCGATTCTTGAATTAAAAAATGTTTGGAAGACATATCATCTGGGAGAAGTTCCTGTTCACGCTCTTAGAGGAATTGGCTTAAAGATCTATAAAGGGGATTTTGCAGTTATATTGGGAAAAAGTGGTTCTGGTAAGAGTACTCTAATGAATATGGTTGGAGCCTTAGATACTCCAAGCAAAGGTAAAATTTTCTTAGATGGGCATGACATAAAAAGTTTTTCTGAAAGTTCCCTTGCACAAGTAAGAGGGTCTACAATTGGGTTTGTATTTCAACAATTTAATCTAATGCCTATCTTAAGTGCAGTTGAGAATGTAGCACTTCCTATGATGTTTCAAGGAGTTTCTTCAGTTAATAGAATAAAAAGATCAGAAGAGTTGCTCAGTCTAGTTGGGCTTGGAAAAAGAATGTACCACAAACCAACAGAACTTTCTGGAGGAGAGCAACAAAGAGTAGCAATAGCAAGAGCATTAGCTAATGATACAGCAATAATTCTAGCAGACGAGCCAACTGGAAATCTAGATACTAATACTGGCAAGCAGATTATGGAATTACTCTCAGCCCTTCATAAAAAAGACAATAAGACAATAATCCTTGTAACACACGATATTAATTTAGTAAAGTATGCACACAGGACAATTTATTTAAAGGACGGTGTCATTACTAGTGATAATCATCATAAACCAAAAAGAGGATTAATATGAATAAAACAATTTTATCTTTATTAATAGTATGTCTTTTATCTCTAACAATTATAAGTGCAACTGCAGATATAAAAGTGACTCTTTTAAATCAGGATCCTGACCCAGTTGGACAAGGACAAGTAGTAGAAGTTAGATTTAAAATAGAAAATCAAGAATCAGAAACCCTCAAAGATGTTGAAATAGAGATTCTCCCTAAATTTCCCTTTACACTTTATACAGGAGATGCAATTACAAAAATAGGAAAACTAAGAGCAGGACAAACAGGAGCAGATGCAGTGATTGTTGATTATAAATTAAAAGTAGACAGTACAGCAGTAGAAGGAGATAATGAAATAGAATTATTATTAAGGTCTGGTTCAACTGTATTTTCTTATATTCAAGACCAGTTTATGATTGATGTAGGGGAATATAATATCCCAGAACTTAAAGTATATTTAAGAGAGACAGATATTATACAACCAAATTCAAAAGGAAGTATCACATTAGAGATAGCTAATGTTGATGAAGCAGATATAAAATTCTTACAATTAACTATTCTTTCAAGTGAAGATTACAAATTACTTTCTTCAAGTAATTATGTTTACTTGGGTGATGTTGATTCAGATGATACAGAGAGTGAGGACTTTGATATCTTTGTTCAGGATGTAAGAGATGGAGAAGTAACTATCCCTGTTCTTTTAGAGTATAAAGATGTAGAAGAAATAGAGTACGAGCAAGAATTTGAAATAACTTTTAATGTTTATAACTCAAATGAATTATCTAAATATGGCCTTAAACAAAGGAGTTACACACTCACAATAATTATTATCATTGTTTTACTTATTATAGGTTACTTTTACTGG
>CAZRQO010000014.1:0-11684 GCA_964602425.1 Candidatus Woesearchaeota archaeon
AACAGGTCACAGAGCTGAGGAAGAATAAAGGTAGCTTTTTAATTATCTTTGAGCTAATCACTCGGTCTACTTTAATTTTTCTTAATCAATAAATTAATAAATTAGTTTTCTATTACTATGTTAATGAAAAGAGGAAATAAAAAAGGACAATTTTACTTACTAGCTGCAATTATTATAATAGTATTAATTACTGGTTTTGCTGCTATTTCAAACTACGCTAAAAAAAAGGGCAGTGTTAAACTCTATGATATAAAAGACGAGTTGCAGATTGAAGGAGGAGAAGTTTTAGAGTATGGTGTTTATCCTGGAAAGGAATCTAAAATAGAAGAGTTTATTGAAGATTATCAAGAGTATGCAGGAGAAGGAAAAGATTTGTATTTTGTATTTGGAAATGAAGATGAAATCCAGTCCTTCGCATTTAGAGAGATTTTAGTAACCTCTGAAGTTGTTGGAGGAGGAAAAATAACAACAAGTGAATTAAAAGTAAACAAAACAACATTAGAAAATGTAGAAATAGGAGAACTAGTAGAAGTTATAGTTAATGATAATAAATATAAGTTTGAATTAAAACCGGGGGAGAATTTCTTCTTTGTTATTTCACAAGAAGTAGAAGGAGAAAAACATATCGTGACAGGATAAAATGGATAAAAAAGGAGTGAGCATAATGATTGGGTATGTTTTGTTAATAGCTGGGATAATAGTTATCAGCGCAGTTGTTTATACTTGGATGAGGTCTTATGTTCCAAGACCAACACCTGAGTGCCCTGATGGGGTCTCCTTATTTATTGAAGACGCTGTTTGTAAAAATGAAGGAGAGAGTTTGTATACTATAAATCTCAGTATTAAGAATAATGGAAGATTTGTAGTAGATGGATATTTTATAAAAGCCACAAATAATCCAGATCAAGATATAGCTACGTTGGATATATCTGAAAGTATAAAGTCTGGAGGGAATGCACAAGCAGGGATTGTTTTATTTTCTGGAGGAAATCTTTCACCTGGTGGGAAAGCCATTAAGGCGATATATGATCTAAGTTTTAAAACATATTTAATTGAAATAACCCCAATTAAATATGAAGTAATAGAAGGAAAAAACAGACTAATAATTTGCGGAGATGCTAAAATCAAAGAAAAGATTAATTGCCCAGAAGAAGCTATTTTTTGATTAAAAGAATTTAAAAAGGAGAACTTATTTATCAGAATATGAAAAAGAAAGGGGTTTCACCTATTATTGCAACTGTTTTATTAGTTGGTATGGTTGTAGCCCTTGCTCTGATTATATTTGTATGGATGAGATCTTTTACAAGAGAAACAATAACAAAATTTGAAGATGAAAATATTAAATTAGCTTGTGATAAAATTGATATTCAGGTGAGTTATAATGCAGGAACAGAAGAGATATCTATTTCTAATATAGGTAATGTTCCCATATATGATGTAAGAGTGAAACTTATTGGTGCTGGGGGATATACTACTAAAAACATAAGAGACTTTAGTGCATGGCCAAGATATGGGTTAAATCCAGGAGATGCTAAGTCAGTAGGCAGTTTTAGTGCAGAAGAAGTAAGGATTATACCTATATTATTAGGAAATTCAGATAAAGGAAAAAGAACTTTTGCTTGTGAGAATAAAGAGTATTTATTGATATAATAAAAAATGAATAAAAAAGCTGTATCTGGGGTTGTTGCTACTGTATTTATGATTGCTTTAGTGGTTGCTATTGCTGGGGTTGTCTGGGTTGTTGTGAGTAATCTAGTTTCAGAACAACTTGAAGAAGCTGGAACATGTCTAGATGTTTTAGGAAAAATTACTATCAATCCCCAGTATACTTGTTATAATACTAGTGCTGGTGAATTACAATTCTCAATTGGAGTGGGGGATATTGCAGTTGAAAAAGTAATAGTGGCTATCTCTGGAAGCGGAACAACAAAAAGTTATGATATTTCTCAAATCTCTAGAGATGATACTGGATTGAAATTTTATAATGGAAGCAATAGTATCTATCTTCCAGAGAAAAATGAAGGATTTACTTACATATTAAATACTTCAGAAGCAGGATTAGGAATACCAGATTCAATAATAGTCTATCCTGTTGTTAAAGGGAAGCAGTGTGATGCTTCAGATAGTATTTCTGAGATAAGTAATTGTTTGTTGTTACTCTCCTAAAGAAAAATATTATAAAGCAGATTCTTTTTACTTATTATATGAAAAAGAGAGGACAGGTATGGGTTGAAACAGTAATTTATACTCTAATTGCTTTTGGTCTTATTGCTGCTGTTTTAGCTTTTGTAAAACCAAAAATTGATGAGCTTCAGGATAAGGTAGTTATTGAACAATCTATTACTCTAATGAAGGAATTTGATTCACGAATAAAAGATGTTATTCAAGGAGGCTCTGGAAATAAAAGAATTCTTGATATTGCTATAAAAGAAGGTTCATTAATAATAAATGGGGTGAATGATGAAATTGTCTTTGAAATGGATAGTAATTATGTGTATAGTGAAATTGGGGAAGAAATTTCAGAAGGAAATTTATTAATTAAAACAGAGAAAAAAGGGTCAATTAATTTAGTTACAATCAAGAGGTCTTATGTAGAAGATAATTTTAATATAACTTATAATTCAGAAGATGAATTAAAAACATTAACTAAAGCAAGTACATCTTACAAAATTTCTATCACAAATAAAGGAAAAATTGGAGATAGTCCTGAAACAGAGAAGTGGAATATCGATGTTGAACTTGATTAAAAATGGTTAATAGTATTCAAACATATCCAAAAGTTGAGATAGACTTTATACCAAAAATTCCTCCAATAAAAAGAATAAAAGATAAAACAAAAATAGACATTAGATATGGCTTAATCTCTCCATTTGCTTTTGCACATATTTACTGGGATTCGAAAATCTCTGAAGTGGTCTATGATATTGAAGAGCCCGTATTGAATGAGGTAGAGATTATGCAAAAAGAAGAGATTATAACTGCTATGAGAGAGATAATTAATTCTGAAGAAGTAGTTGATAAGAAAGAAGAGGCCCTATTGAATTATTTAGATAAGATGTTTAAGATTCTAGCTGTTGAATTAGGGATAGATATGAATTATGAGAGTTATAAGAAGATTTTTTATTATATTGCTAGGGATTTTGTTGGCTTTAATGAAGTAGATCCATTATTAAGAGATTATTTTGTAGAGGATATTGAGTGTAATGGAATAGGTTCTCCTGTTTATATTGTCCATAGAATATATAGTAATCTTAAGACTAATTTAATTTATAATAAAATAGAGACCCTTGAGAGTTTTACTGAAAAACTTGCTCAGAGAAGTGGAAGGTATATTTCTTACTCTAATCCTATTCTAGATGCTAGTCTGCCTGATGGAAGCAGAGTTAATGCAACATATACAAAGGATATTACAAGTAAAGGACCTACTTTTACAATAAGAAAATTTACTAAGACCCCATGGACTCCCCCTCAATTAATTGAATTTAAGACACTAAGTGCAGAGATGATGGCTTATCTATGGTTGTTAATTCAATATGGGATGAATATTCTTATAGCAGGAGGAACCGCCTCAGGTAAAACAACTATGTTAAATGCTCTTGCTTTTTTCATAGCTCCTGAACAGAGAGTTGTAAGCATAGAAGACACTAGAGAGTTAAATCTGCCAAGAGAGAATTGGCTTCCTAGTGTTGTTAGAACTGCCACTGGAATTGGAGGAGCAGGAGAAATAGATTTATTTACTCTTTTAAGGGCCTCTTTTAGGCAGAATCCAGATTATGTTATTGTTGGAGAAGTCAGAGGTAAAGAAGCATATGTTTTATTCCAAGGAATGGCTTCTGGGCATCCTTCCCTGGGCACAATTCATGCAGATTCTGTAGATACTGTTATCAAGAGGTTAGAGAGTCCTCCGATTGAGCTATCTCCTACACTATTAAATATTCTTGATTGTGTATGTATTATGAGCCATGCAAATGTTCAGGGTCGAGAAACAAGAAAACTAAGAGAGATTGTAGAGATTATTAATGTAGATAATAGGGGTGTTGCTCTAACAAACAAACCTTTTATGTGGAATCCCCTAGAAAATCAGTTTTATTACAAAGAGACAAACAAAATCTTTGAAAAGATTTCTATTAGAAATGGAATTAGAATAGAAGAATTAGAATTAGAGTTTAGGAGAAGGTCTGAATTACTAAAAAGACTTGGACAAGAAAAAATATTCAAATTTAAAGAGGTTCAGAATATAATTAATGAGTATTATAAAAAACCCCAAGAAATTCTAAAGAGATTTGGTATTCAATAACAAAATCTTTAATAAGATATTTTTCTTGTTTTTTAAGTATGAAAAAAGGGGATATTTCATTTCTAAAACAATTAGTTAAATCTCTAGAGGATGCTGAATCAAAACTGAAAAAAGCATATGAAAAAAGAGATGTAGATGAATTTAATGAAGTAAAGAGTTTTATGTTAAAATTACAAAAACAAATCGCAGACATTTTAAAATGATTCCAACACAAGATAAATTCATTAAACTGAAAAAAAGTATATTCGATGAAAAAAAGATAGTCAAAGAGTTGACTTCTTCTTATACTGAGTTAGAAAAAGTAACAGACTCTTCGGAGAAAAAAATGATTAATTCTCAGATAAAATCTTTATCAAGCTCTTTTGAAAAAACAAATAGAGAGATAGGAGAAATATTAGAAGAAATAACTTTAACCAAGTCACTACACGAACCAGGAAAAATAAAACTTCCGAGACTTTTAGATATACAAGCAGAGAGAAAGGAAGTTTATACTCCAGATAAACCTTTTCAAAAGGTTCCTAAATCAGAAAAAGAAGAGATAAAAGAGCCTGAGAAAGCATTAACAAGTCTTGAAAAAAGGATATTGAAAAGATTCAGAAAAAAAGAAGGAAAAGTTGAGAAAAGAAAAGAGAGAAAAGCAAGTTCTTATGTTAGATTAGCTAATCAGTTTTTTAGTAGATTTTCTTCATCACTTTTAGAAAAAAGATGGTTCAAGAATCTAAAAAGAGATTTAATAAAATCAAACATGCAATTTCTTGCTAAGAGTTACTTATCTATGATATTTTTTACAACCCTTCTTTCATTCATTGTCTCTATTTTTATATTTGGTTTCTTTTTATTTTTTAATTTTGGAATAAGCTACCCTTTTATAACTCAAGTTAGTGTAAATATAATCAGTAGAATAGGGAGTATTTTCTGGATTCTGATTGTATTCCCTCTTGGAACTTTTATCTTTACTTATATGTATCCTTCTTTAGAGAAAAAGTCAATTGAAACTAGAATTAATCAGGAATTACCATTTGCAACAATACATATGGCTTCTATATCTGAATCTCTAGTTGAACCAAGCAATATATTCAAAATAATAATCTCCACTAAAGAGTATCCTACACTTGAAAGAGAGTTTATTAAATTATTAAATGAGGTAAATGTTTTTGGGCATGATTTAGTTACTGCACTAAGAAATAATGCATTTAATAGTCCGAGTAGAAGACTTGCAGAGTTATTTGATGGTCTAGCTACAACAATAACTTCTGGGGGAGATTTATCAGATTTCTTTGAAAAAAGATCTCAGACACTTTTATTTGATTATAAATTAGAAAAAGAGAAAAAGACAAAGAGTGCTGAAACTTTTATGGATATTTATATTAGTGTGGTCATTGCTGCTCCAATGATTCTGATGCTTTTACTGATTATGATGAGAGTGAGTGGATTGGGAATAGCTCTTAGTACATCAATGATATCCTTAATTATGGTCTTAGGGGTATCATTAATAAATATTATATTTTTAGTATTTTTACAATTGAGGCAGCCTAAAGATTAAAATGGAATTTAAAGTATCACACTGGATTGGAATCTTTCTTGGATTAATTGTAATGATAATTTCATTTTTGTTTTATGGACAAGGGGTTTTCTTTTTCATTATTGGTGTGGGTTTTTTAATTGCAGTGGCTCCTTTTGTCTTTAACACAATTAGAGAGACTTCAATTGCAAATGAAAAAGAAGAGATGTTTCTAGAGTTTGCAAGAAACCTAGTTGAGAGTGTAAAAACAGGGACTCCTGTAAGTAAGAGTATTTTAAATGTTAGAAATAGACCTTACGGAGCACTAAGTGAGCACATACAAAAACTAGCAAATCAAATTTCTCTTGGAATTCCCTTAAATAAGGCTCTGACTACTTTTTCAAAGGATGTCAAGAGTCCAACAATATCAAGAGCTTTGACTCTTATTGGTCAGGCAGAGAGAGCAGGAGGGGATATTGGGGTTATTCTTGAATCTGTAGCTAATGCTGTAAATACTTCAGAGAAATTAAAAAAAGAGAGAAAAGCAGCAATCTCTACTCTGGTTGTTCAGGGGTATATTATTTTTATTGTTTTTATCATAATTATTTTAGTTATGCAGTTTAAAATAATTCCAATGATTTCAGGAATTTCTAGTATAGGGGGGATAGGATTAGGGGAAGGGCAGGCAATAAACCAGGCAGAGATATCAAATGCCTTTATGTATCTGCTTTTAATCCAGGGACTATTTAGTGGATTAACTATTGGAAAACTTTCACAAAATAGTATTAAAGCTGGAATAAAACATTCGTTTGCTCTAATGATAATGGCATTTCTATCATCTGCAGTAGCAAATGTCTTTTTTGTATAAAAATGAACCTTTCAAAAAGGTTCCCAAACCAAAGTACCCAGAACCCGAAAAGGTTCCAAAAGCCAACCAAGAAAAGATGATAACAAAAAACAAACGTGGAACACATGTAGGAATAATTTTGTCATTCTTGATATTTGTAACTTTTTTAGCTTTTCTATACTCAATAACTGAACCTGCAACAAGAGTTAGCAGAAATAAATTAGATTTATTAGAGTATCTTAAAATAGAATTATTAAATAAATTTGAAGATGATATGTCTACTGTTACTCTAACAATAATACATGATGGAACATGTGGTAAATTTGAGAATTTTGGGGGGTTAGAGGGATTAGGAGCAGTTGTTAAAAATGAAACAGGAGATAAGATTGCATCTTATGTAGAGATTAATGGAGATACAGAAGTTAGTAAATATGAGGGAATTATGAAATTCTATTACTCAAATCAATTTGATAAGGGAGAGAGCGGATGTGGTTCAATAAAAGATGCTGATTATGATATATCTATTTTTAGAACAACACAAGAGATATTTGGATCAAAAATAAATTCTATTAGTGAAAAGATTAAAGATGATCCTAATTACTATGGAGAATTAAAAGAAGAATTAGGTGTTCCTCTTGATACTGAATTTGGGTTTACTTTTAAAGATGGGGGAGGAAATATTCTTGCTAATGCAAATGAAAAAAATGTTTCTGTAGAGGTTTATGCTGAAGAAATTCCAATCCAGTATATGGATAGCGAAGCAAATATAAATCCAGGATTCTTAAATATAAGAGTATGGTAATATAAAAAGAACCAAGGTTCTTCTTATGACATCTCCTATTAAATTAGGGTCATGCCTGATAAGAACAAAGGTTCCCAAACCAGAATATAAAATGAAAAGGAAAAATAAAAGAGGGTGGATTAGAATTATTGAAGCGTTTATTGCGGTATTATTAATAACTGGGGTTTTATTGTTTGTAATAAACAAAGGGTATATTGGAAAGAGGGATATTTCTGAACAAGTCTATCAAGTACAATTAGCAGTATTAAGAGAGATTCAATTAAATAGTGATTTACGAACACAGATTCTTAGTATTTCTCTAGAAGAAGAGGTTCCAGAAGAAGTTACAGCTAAAATAAATAAAAGAATTCCTGATTACCTGAATTGTACAAGTAGTATATGTAATTTAAGTTCTGTATGTCCTATGGAAGAGGTTTTTATTGAAAGAGATATTTATGCTCAGTCAGTTGCAATAGCAGCTGAAGGGGAAGAATATGGTCCTAGACAATTAAAATTGTTTTGTTGGACTGCTGGATAATGAAATTCAAGTTCATTGAGCATACAGCAGACATTAAATTTCAGGCATTTGGTAACACTTTAGAAGAGGCTTTTAAAAATTCTGTTTTAGCTATGTCTAAATCAATTTTAGATAAAAAGTTAAAAGGAAATATAAAGAGAAAAGTAGAAGCCAAAGGAAAAGATAATGAGAGACTGTTATATGACTTTCTTGAAGAGCTCTTAATTCTTTTTGATAGGGATAATTTATTGATTACAGAAGTTAAAAAAATTAAAATTAGTGATAGAAGTTTAACAGCAGAAGTATTGGGAGTAAATTCAGAAAAATATGAGATGGATAATCATGTAAAATCTGTTACATATAATGAGATGTTTGTAAGAAAACAAGAGGCAAAACTCCTAGCTAGTTCGCCTAAAAGTCAAACTAAACAAAAAAAATATAAATGGGTTATACAAGTGGTCCTGGATGTTTAATATGTATAAAGAAAAACTCAAGAAGATTAGTGAAAATATATATGAATTACCAAAAATTGGAAAAATGTTAGTTCCAGGAAGAATATTTTTCTCAGAAAAAATGATTTCTGCTGTTGAAGAAGATGCTTTAAAACAAGTTGCTAATGTTGCTCATCTCCCAGGAATTCTTAAGTATTCTATAGGATTAACAGATATGCATGTCGGATATGGTTTCCCAATCGGAGGAGTTGCTGCTTTTGATTTAAAAAAAGGGATTATTTCTCCTGGAGGAGTTGGTTATGATATTAATTGTTCTGTAAGATTACTAAGAACTAATCTAAAAAAACAAGATATTTTAAAGAAACAAGAAGAGGTTGCTACTGCACTTCAGAGAAAGATTCCTTCTGGTGTAGGAAGAGGAAGTAAATTTAAGATTACAAGAGAAGAATTAAAAAAAGTTTTAGAGCAAGGAGTTCCATATATTGTTTCTAAAGGTTATGGAAATAAAGAAGATTATTTGCATATGGAAGAAGAAGGGTGTATTAAAGGAGCAGATACAACCAAGGTTTCAGAAAGAGCAATTAGCAGAGGAATTGGGCAGTTAGGAACTTTAGGTGCTGGAAATCACTTTTTAGATATTCATTTTGTTGAAGAGATTTTTGATGAAAAAATAGCTAAGGCTTTTGGATTAGAAAAAGATCAAGTAACTATTATGATTCATTGTGGAAGTAGAGGATTGGGCCATCAAGTAGCTAGTGATTATATTAAATTAATGGAAGATAAATATGGGTTTAAGAATCTTCCAGATAGAGAATTAATTAATGCTCCAATTAACAGCCCCCTAGGAAAAGATTACTATGCTGCTATGGCTTGTGCTGCTAATTTTGCTTTTGTAAATAAACAATTAATTACTCACTGGTTAAGAGAAGAGATGAAGTATTTATTTCCTAAGATTAAGATTGATGTTGTTTATGATGTGTGTCATAATATTGCTAAATTTGAAGAGTTTATAGTTAATGGGAAAAAACAAACAGTTTGTGTGCATAGAAAAGGTGCTACTAGAAGTTTTGGAGCTGGAAGAAAAGAGATTCCTTTATCTTATAGAAAAGTAGGTCAGCCTGTTTTAATCCCAGGAAGCATGGGAACTGTAAGTTATGTTTTAGTTGGAACAAAAAAAGCAGAAGAATTAACTTGGGGAAGTAGTGTTCATGGTGCTGGAAGAGCCAAGAGTAGAACCAGAGCAATGCAAGAGATGAGGGGGGAGGATGTTAAGAAGATGTTGAAAAAACAAGGAATTGAACTTAGAGCAGGAAGTTGGAAATCTGTTTCTCAAGAAGGACCATATGCTTACAAAGATATTGAGGAAGTAGTAAGAGTTATTGATGATTTAGGAATCAGTAAAAAAGTTGCAAAACTTAAGCCTTTAGTGGTTGTGATAGGATAAGTTTCTTAATTTTTAAAAAAAGGGTATAACCAAAGAAATATTCTAAGAGAATGAACTAAGTTTTTTTTACGAAGTATTTTTTTTCTAGAGAAGAAACCCATAGATGCTCCTTCTTTTTGAATTAGTTTTTGGGTTGAATTAATCTTTAATTTGAAAATAAAATATTTTTTGAATAATAAATTAATCTTAGTTATAAGTTTTAAATCCTTACTCTTTACTAAAAGATTTAATTCTTCTTTAAGCTCTCTAATTGCAGCCTCTTTTGGAGTTTCATTTTTTTCTATACCCCCTCCAAAAATACCCCACTTATTTGGATTTGGTATGTCTGGTTTATTATCTCTTAATTGAAAGAGCATTTTTCTATCTTCATTTTCTATTATAATTCCTGTATAATCCATGTAATTTCATTACACTTTAAAGGTTTTAAAAATTGTGGGGGATAAGAATATTTATAAAATTAGATTTCTAAGTAAATATATGAAAGTAAGGAACTCTATTCCTTACTTATTCGCCATAAAAAATGTCAAATAAAAGAGGAATTATATTTATTATATTATCTTTAGTATTAGTAATGCCATTTATTAGTTCAGTTTCAATAGGCGACGGGGGTTTTATTCTTCCTCCACAACCATTTCCTCCTAATATGGTTTGCAGTTGTAGTGCTACCACCTTTGGATATGGAGGATCTATAGATGTAAGTGAGTGTTATAAAGCATATGACGGGGATTTAGATACTTATGTGGGAGGTCCAGGATATTACTATAATTCTCCATTCAAGTACTCCTATACTTATACATTAACTTTAGAGTTTGATAAAGTAGAGATTAATAATATTGAGATTATACCAGGAGCTTGTTTTTATAAGGGAATTGTTTATGTATATAATGGGGGTGTTTTAAAAAAGACCTTTAGTCTTTATTCATCTGGAAATATGCTCTCTTTTGAAAATACTCTTGCAGATAAAGTTGTAGTTAAATGGAATGGAGCAACAAATTGTGATTTTTCTAATATTAAAGAAGTAAAAATAAAAAAATTATTAGAATCAGAGTGTTTTGATAGTGATGGAGGAGTAGTTAAAGAGGAATATATTAATGGTACAGCAATAGGTTATTATGAAACCAGTGAAACAGACCAGTGTTATTCAACATTTTTTATTTATAAGCATGATAGAAAGGACTATTCTGTATGGGAATCTAATGCTTGTAAGGTTGGGGATCCAGCTGCTTATGCATATATAGTTTCGTGTACTATAAAAGAAGCGTATTGTGAAAATGGATTAGCAAAAAAAGAAGATATTACTTGTGAAAGTGGGATTTGTTATAATGGTGCATGTGGTTGTGAATTTGATGGTGATTGTGCACCAGGTTATATTTGCGTAAATGTTAATTATACAAAACCCGCAGGAGGGGAGGGAGAACTTGGAGCTTGCAAGTTAATTTCTTGTAATGATACTGATGATGGAAAAGATGCTAATCACTCTGGTAAGGTCACTTCAGAAATAAATCAAAAAACTGGCATAAAAGATATTTGTGTTAATTCTAATACAGTCAGAGAATATTATTGTAGTTTGGGTCTTGCACAATCTCAAGATATGGTTTGTGCTCCAGGCAGAATATGCAAAGAGACTACAACAGGAGGAGTAACAGCAGGAGCTTGTGTTCTTGTAAATTGTGGTGATGGGCTTAAAGAATTAGGAGAGGAATGTGATGATGGAAATACAATAAAGGAAGATGGTTGCTCTGATATTTGTACTATTGAAACATGTGAGGATTTCAAAAGTAATACTACTTGTTTTCAGTTTAGTGATGTAAGTCCACAAGATGAAGAAATGAATTGTACATGGAC